>NZ_JBLZFZ010000022.1:0-103142 GCF_050753385.1 Pantanalinema rosaneae CENA516 | reverse complement strand
AGATGTGTATAAGAGACAGGTTGGTGGAGGCATCAACCGAGGGGGGAGGTGAGGAAGACGTTGGGTGGGAGTCAGGCTCTAGAGCCACGGCATCATTCAACCCTGGAGTCGGAGATTCAGGGGTAGGGAAATGGTTTAAAGTTTCGGGAGGTGGGTCGATCGCAGCCGCTTCTGTAACGTCAGTCGTGGCGGCTGGAATCTCCGAGTCGATCTCATCCAGAGAAAGATCCAGGACGACAACATCTGCCAGGGTGTCATCCGCTGGCTCTGCCGGTAAAATTTCTTCTGGGGTTAATACCCGACGAATGGGCAGGTTGGCAATCAGCGCCGTAGCCCGTTGGGAACTTTCGAGGGAGAACTCCATGCCATCGTCATCTAGCTCCACGTAGCGAGACACCACTTCTAGAATCTCTTTTCGCATCGATTCCACCAGAGAAGCCGTCAGGTCAGCCCGATCGTGCGCCAGGACGATCTTCAGACGATTCTTCACTTGTTGGCGGCTAGTATCGCTCGATCGGAAAAATAAACGTTCTAGAAGTTCAATCAACATGGAGCATGGGGGAATGAAGGAGGCTAGAAAATCTTAGTAGAAAACATTTTGCGTAGACGGCTAAAGAAGCCTTCATTATTCGCAGATAAATCAGGGAACTCGATCGTTTCGCCTTCCAGTCTGCGGGCAATATGATCGAACGCCATTCCCGCCATTGAAGGCTCTTCGGATAACACCAGGGGTTCGCCACGGTTTGTAGACACGATCACCCGCTCATCATCCGGCACAATGCCAATTAATGGAATTGCCAGAATCTCCTGCACATCTTCCACCGACATCATGTCGTTTGCCTGCACCATTGCCGGACGCAAGCGATTGACAATCAGGTTAATTTTTTTAATATTGTTGGCTTCCAGTAACCCAATCACGCGATCGGCATCTCGAACCGCCGCAATTTCGGGTGTCGTCACAATCAGCGCTTCCTGAGCGGCAGAAATGGCATTTTGGAAGCCCATCTCAATGCCTGCCGGACAGTCTACCAGCACATAATTATAGGCTCGGGCTAACACGGTCACCAGCTTTTTCATCTGATCCGGTTTCACCGCATCTTTTGTCCGATTTTGAGCCGCCGGGAGCAGTGCTAAATTGGCATGGCGTTTATCTTTGACCAGGGCTTGTTCCAAACGACATTGCCCTGCCAGGACATCGACCGCCGTATACACCACTCGGTTTTCCAGACCCAGCAACAAATCCAGATTCCGGAGACCAAAATCGGCATCAATGACCACGACTTTACGACCGCGACGCGCTAAAGCCATGCCCAAATTAGCTGTAGTGGTGGTTTTGCCCACCCCTCCTTTTCCAGATGTAATAACAATAATGCGATTCATGAAGTCAGGAGATGGATCACTAAACGACTGACCGACTCTTGGAATGAGCGTTCCCTGTGCCTAATTCTAATTCTTATACTCCATATCCTTTCAGTTGAGACAGGAAAGAATATGGATCAAGGAACAAAGATTAAAAACCTATCAGAGTTTATTAAATATAAGTCTGAGTCTCTTTGTTAGCCTCGGCTGGCAAGTTGCGATCGATAGAAGTCGATCGCTCTGGCAATCCGAATATTGCCTTGTGCGGTGACATAGGCGACTTCCGGGAAATATTGTGCGGGGGGAGTTTCCGGTGCTCTTGCCACAAAATCGGCAATGCGGATCTGGGTCGGTTCCATTTGCAATGCCATGATTAAACAGCGAGCATTTCCTTTGGCTCCAGCATGGGCAATACCGCGTAGACGACCCCAAATCAGAATATCGCCATCTGCCACGATCGAACTCCCGGGATTCAAGTCACCCAGAATGATCACAGTGCCATTGTGGTGAATATCGCCGCCCGATCGCAGCGTGGTTTGTAGATATAACGGTTCGGCTAATGCCTGGGTGGCTTCGGGTGGAGCTTGGTTTAACTGGGCGACTTGGGACTGTTGTTCCACGGAATACCCGGCTGTAGCGGCTGCAACGGCTGTTTGACGACGACTGGTATACACCCGCTTCAGGCGGAGTTGGGCTTCACTCAGGGCATCGGCGATCGCTTGCAACTGCCTGCCGTCCAACAGTCGATCTCTAGCATGTAAATACACAACGGTATCGGGTTGCCAGAAGCGTTCTCCCGCATCCAAACGTTGCCGAATCTGTTGCCAAATATCTGTCCAACTCAGGGCGGTTGCTGGATTTTCGACCTCCGCGTCTCCGGCGGGTGGCAACATCAGCAGCAACTTGCCGCCTTCGCTCTTGAGGCGTACCTGCTGGTCGCGGTGGTGGTCACGCGATGGATCAGGTTCCCCGTCCGGCATATTGTCTACTGGAGCCAGAGGTACAGAGGACGAAGCAGCATCAGAAGTCATAAGCCAAATGTTTCAGGAACTATCTTCCTTGTGATTTTATGCTAGCCAGGGCAATTTGTGGAGTGAAGACTAATACAAATAGACTACCGTGAACTATCGACATCAACACCACCAGTGATTGCCTGCATCTAGGATAACTGTAAGTATCTGGCGATTATAACCGTGATCGTCAGAACTCAACGATCGCCCAAACACCCCAAACTAGCCTTATTATTCTCCTCACCTCCCCATCTCCCCATCTCCCCATCTCCCCATCTCCCGTGTCCTCCCTCCTCTACCCTCTCCTCCAAAACCAACCCATCCCTGATGCGATCTGGCAACAACTAGCCGCCCAAGTGTTGAGCGATCGCGATCGTGCCAGCGCCTTGGGGATCCATGCGGAGAATGTGATAGAGCAGGTACGGCAACGGGCAGAGTTGCTGCAAGCGGTTTACCCAGCCTTTAGCGAATTCAGTCGGCGGTTAGGCGGTCAGCCGGAGGATTACCTGGATACGCTCTGGAACCTATGGCTACCCCTGGGATTGGATCTGGCAACGCAACGGCAACGGGTACAGCGTCCCTTAGTGCAGGGAATTTTAGGGGGGCAGGGAACCGGGAAGACGACTTTGGGAGCGGTGTTGACCTTAATCTTGCAACAGTTGGGCTATACCACCCTGAGTTTGTCGCTGGATGATCTATACAAAACCTATCGCGATCGCCAACAACTGCAACTCCAAGAGCCACGATTAATTTGGCGGGGCCCACCGGGAACCCATGATGTTGAGTTGGGGATACAGGTCTTAGATCAACTTCGTCAACCTGTACCTGGACAACCAATCTTAATTCCCCGATTTGATAAATCGCTGCATCAAGGGGCAGGCGATCGCATCGCGCCAGAAGCCGTGAGGGATGTAGATATCATTTTGTTTGAAGGGTGGTTTGTGAGAGTGCGACCGATCGCTCCAGAGTTATTTGAGACAGCGCCACCGCCGATTATGACGGAGGACGATCGCGCCTTTGCCCGTGATATGAATATCAACCTACATGCCTACTTACCTCTGTGGGAACGGTTAGACCGCTTCATGGTACTGTTGCCGATCGATTATCGACTGAGTAAACAATGGCGACAGCAGGCAGAACAACAGATGATTGCCAGTGGCAGATCCGGCATGACTGAGGCGGAAATTGACGCGTTTGTCGATTACTTCTGGCGAGCGCTCCATCCAGAATTATTTATCCCGCCTTTACTCCAGCAGGCTGACCTGGTGATTGAGGTTCAACCGGATCATTCTCCCAGCGCCGTGTATGGAAGAAAAGTTGAATGACACCTGAAGTCACTAAAATTGAAATGCCTTGATCGGCGATCGCTGATGTTAAGGTGTACCGAATGTCTACGGGGGGTAAACAGACTGTGAACGTCGTGGAACTCTTAGTCAGAGGTGGAGTAACGATTATTCCGTTGTTGCTCCTATCCCTACTGTCGCTCTCAATTATCTTTGAGCGTTTATGGTTCTGGTTTGGCGTGTTTAACAAAGAACGAGAAACTGTAAATCGGGTGCTGGATACGGCTCGGCATGATTGGCAGGCGGCAGCGGAAGTTGCGAGACGCGCCTATGATCAACCGATCGGACGCATGTTATATAGTCCTTTGCAACTGAAGAACTCTGATCCGGAATTATTTCGGTTAGCCCTGGAAGCTAGAGCCGATGACGAGTTAGCTGCCATGCGACGGGGAGACAAGATTCTGGAAGCGGTGATTGCCCTGGCTCCCTTGTTGGGCTTGTTGGGAACCGTAATTGGGTTAATTATTTCGCTGGGATCGATCGATATTGGCAGAATTGCTACCGAATCGACTCGGGGGGTGACAACTGGGATTGGTGAAGCGCTGATTAGTACGGCAACTGGGCTCATTGTGGCAATTTTCACCCTTGCCTTTTACCGCTTGTTTCAAGCCTTTTTGTTTAACCAGATCAAGATTTTCCGCAAAGCGGGTAACGATCTAGAACTGCTGTATCGCCAACATTGGCTGCATGAACGCCAACTGCTTGATCAGGATCATCAGTTGCCGAAGCCAGAATCGGATTATTTAGAACCGCCAGACCTGCGATCGGACAGTTTCGTTGACAAACCTGAGGAGTAGGACGGCTTTTGTCATGAAAATTCATCTTGATACTCCGGCAGAGGATGTGCAAATTCAAATTGTGCCGTTGATCGATATCATCTTCTGTATCCTCACCTTCTTCATTTTGGCGGCGTTGCAGTTGACGCGACAGCCTGCGATCCAGGTTGATCTGCCCAAAGCCAGTACCGGCACGACCCAGACCCGCAACACCTTACTGGTAACGATCGACCAGGCAGGACGCACGTTTATTGATAAACAACCGATCGATCGCGGTCAACTGGCTCAAGTTGTACAGACCTATTTGCAGGAGAACCCGGAGGGTATTCTGGTGCTGAATGCGTCGCAAATGGCGTTTTACAATGATGTGGTGCAGGTGTTAGATACGCTGCGATCGGTGGGCGGCGATCGGGTGGCTCTGGCAACCACTACATCATCGACGGTGACTCCCTCCCCAACCCCAGGTAGCTCGATCTTCAATCCCTTAAATCCGTTTGGAAATGGGACTTCGACCTCCCCCCTCAATCCGGAGCAACCCTATCAATTTCCTCTACCGACTAATCCGGATGCTGGGGGCAGTAGTCCGGCTGTGCCAACGGCTCCGGCTGATTCTGAGCCGTAATTCAAACTCAGTTTCAGAAAACGCGATCGCCGTAACTGTATGTAACGATAGCCTCCAATTGTCGGACGCAAACGCTGGTTTTCGTTTACGTTGGAGGCAATTATACAGTGGCTTATAGGAGCTTTCTCCGTGAAAGACCGAGACTATACCTTGATTATCGATCGTAGTGGCAGTATGTCTACTCCCGATCAAGCTGGAGGCAGAACTCGTTGGATCGCTGCCCAGGAATCAACGTTGGCACTTGCCCGAAAATGTGAACAATTTGATCCCGATGGCATTACCGTATATGTGTTTGCAGGTCGCTTCAAGCGCTACGACGATGTGACCTCTAGCAAAGTTGAACAAATCTTTATGGAAAACGATCCCAATGGCACCACCAATTTGGCTAGTGTCTTGCAGGATGCCATCAACCATTATTTCCAACGGAAGGCGGCAGGTAAGACTAAGCCTGCGGGTGAAACGATTCTAGTGATTACCGATGGCGAACCCGACGATCGTCGAGCTGTGATGGAAGTGATTATTGCCGCGACTCGCCAGATGGAGCGAGATGAAGAACTAGCGATTTCCTTCATCCAGGTGGGTAATGATGCGGCGGCGACGAAGTTCTTAACTGCCCTGGATGACCAACTGGAAGGCGTAGGAGCCAAGTTTGACATTTGTGACACGGTGACAATTCAAGACATGGAAGATATGAGTCTGACGGATGTGTTGCTGAATGCGATCGCAGATTAGGTGGGGAGATGGGGAGATCTTCTGCTTACCTGACCTCTTTACTTCCTCATTTCCTCACTTCTTCACTCTCTTTACTTCCTCATCCTCCTCACCTTCCCCATGCTCCTCACCCTCCCAACTCTTCCTCTAACCGTAAATTTAACTAACTAAGAGAGTTTTTCGTCATGCAAAACCGGGACTACACCTTAATCATTGATAAGAGCGGTAGCATGTCTACGCCGGATCAGCCTGGGAATAAGAGCCGCTGGTTTACCGCCCAGGAATCGACGTTGGCAGTAGCTCGTAAATGTGAACAATTTGATCCCGATGGGATTACGGTGTATGTGTTTTCGGGACGGTTTAAGCGCTACGACAACGTTACTGCCAGTAAGGTCGAACAGGTGTTTATGGAAAATGATCCATCTGGTACGACTAATCTGGCAGGGGTGTTGCAAGATGCTGTAACCCAATACTTTCAACGTAAAGCGGCGGGACAAACTAAACCAGAAGGGGAAACGATTCTGGTGATTACAGATGGCGAACCCGACGATCGCAAAGCCGTGATGGAAGTGATTATTGATGCCACTCGTCGGATGGAACGGGATGAGGAACTGGCAATTTCCTTTATCCAGGTCGGTAATGATGCCAGCGCTACCAAATTCCTTAAAGCGTTGGATGACCAGTTGCAAGGAGTGGGTGCCCAGTTTGATATCTGCGACACGATTACAATTGAAGATATGGGAGACCTGAGCTTGAGCGAAGTGCTGCTCAATGCCATCAGTGATTAAGCTATGGATCCGCTCGATCGACTCTTGTCTGATTTGGAAGGCAAACCACCCCAGGCGATACCATCCTCACCACCACCGGCTGTGGTTCCCCCCGGTAATTCTCCTCCGGCGGCTTCGGGGTCGGTCGATGATCTGTTAGCCCAACTGGAACCGAAGTCTAATCATCATACCGATTCAACCCCTCGCTCCCCATCTTCCCGCCCTGCCTCATCTTCCCCATCCGCTCTGCCGCCGTTGCCTTCCCCCACCCAACCGCCTGCCCACATTGCCCGATCGCAGCCTGCCCCACCTCTGCAACCAAAACCGCTTCCTCTAGAACCGATCGAGCGATCGTCTACCGATCCGTTGTTAGCTCAACTAAAAGCGGACTATGCCGAACGCGATCGACTTGAGGCGCAGCAACGGCAGCAGCAACAACGGGAAGCTCAACGGCAGCAGGAACAGTTAACTCGGCAACGGCGGGCGGCATTGGCGGAGCAAGCCAAGCAGTGGTTAGCACAACTGGCTCCCAATTCCGATGAGTGGTTGTGGTTTGAGGAGTTTTCCCAACGGTATCCCTCTAAACTGGAAGCCGCGATCGATTATCTGGATGCAGTTTATCGTCAGAGTTAAGGCGATCGCTTTTTACCAACTATATGTAGACTGTAAGGGCAGGTTTTGCCTGACTATCTACTATATATAGTTATCTGTCCTGTCTATCCCTATGGTTAAGATCATTCACCGCACTTCTCTAGGTATGCAGCCGGTTTACGACATCGGTGTTGCCTCAGATGACCACAACTTCCTACTGGCAAATGGATTAATTGCCTCTAATTGTTTTAATAAATCCCACTCGACCGCCTACGGGTATGTTACCTATCAGACCGCCTACCTGAAGGCGAACTATCCCGTCGAATACATGGCAGCGCTGCTAACTGCCAATAGTGGCGATCAGGATAAGGTGCAACGCTACATTAGTACCTGTCTGGCAATGGGCATTGAAGTGGAACCGCCGGACATTAACCGATCGCGGATTGACTTCACCTCGATGGGCAATAGCATTTTGTTTGGCTTGTCCGCTGTGCGGAATGTGGGCATGGGGGCGATCGAGGCGATTCTAGCTACACGGGAGGCGGCGGGATCATTTAAGTCGTTGGCGGATTTATGCGATCGGGTGGACTCGCGTACCGTCAACCGGCGAGCCTTGGAAGCGTTGATTCACTGTGGAGCGTTTGATCAATTAGAACCCAACCGCAACCAATTGATTCACGATCTGGAATTAGTGTTGGATTGGGCACAATCTCGGGCTAAAGATCGGGCAACAGGGCAGGGGAATTTGTTCGATTTATTCATGGATCCGACGGCAAGCACAGCAACTCCCAGCTTTGAGTCTGCGCCTAAAGCCCCCCCTGTGCCTGACTTCCCCCAGCAAGAAAAGCTGCGGTTGGAAAAGGAGATGTTGGGCTTTTATATTTCCGACCATCCCCTCAAACCGTTACGAGAATCGGCACGCATTCTGGCTCCAATCAATCTCGGTGATCTAGAGCAGTACAGTGAAGATGCGACGATTAGTGCGATCGTGCTTGTCACCAGCCTCAAACCCGTCACCACCAAAAAAGGCGATCGCATGGCGATCGTGCAGATCGAAGATTTGACAGGTTCTGTAGAAGCGATCGTGTTTCCCAAAAGCTACGAACGGGTTAAGGATACCCTGCAAGCCGATGCCCGGTTGATGCTGTGGGGCAAGGTCGATCGGCGGGATGATCAGGTGCAATTCATTATTGATGATGCCGAACCGATCGAAGAAATTCGCATGGTGATGGTGGAACTGGAACCCAAAGTTGCTGGCGATATCCAGAAACGGCAGCACTTGAAGGAAGTATTACTCAGTCAACAGGGGGAGAGGGACAAAGCGAAAGTGCCAGTGGTGGCGATCGTCAGTGCCCACGAAAAACGCCATTTCGTCCGGTTTGGGGCGCAGTTTCGGGTACAGGATGACCAGGCTGCCGCCAATGCGTTGTTAAAAGCTGGCTTTCAAGCCCGAGTTTCCTCTTTAGTGGGGACAAATTAAGCTTAGATGGATCAGGTATAGATCGACAGCATTCAACGAGCGCATGAAAATTTTGGTGACTGGGGTGGCTGGTTTCATTGGGTTTCACCTGGCGAACCGCCTGTTACGAGATGGCTTTCAGGTTTACGGCATTGATAATTTAAATCCGTATTACGAGGTCAGCTTGAAGCAAGCCCGGTTAGCCCAACTGCAACCACAGGCTGAATTTACCTTTCAAGCGTTAGATTTAAGCGATCGCGCGGGTATTGCCCAACTATTTCAAACCCATGCCTTTGATTATGTCGTGAATCTAGCGGCACAGGCAGGTGTGCGGTATTCGCTAGAAAATCCCTGGGCGTATGTGGATAGCAACATTGCTGGTTTTATCAATGTGCTGGAAGGATGTCGTCAGACCCAGGTAAAACATCTGGTGTTTGCGTCTTCTAGCTCCATTTATGGGGCAAATCCCAAAGTCCCATTTGCCGTCAGTGATCAGGTCGATCACCCGATTTCGCTATATGCGGCTACCAAGAAAGCCAATGAATTGATGGCGCATACCTACAGTCATCTCTACCAGTTGCCGACCACTGGATTACGTTTTTTTACGGTCTATGGGCCCTGGGGACGACCGGATATGGCGTATTTCAAGTTTGTTAAGGCGATCGTCGAAGGTAAGCCGATCGACATTTATAACTACGGCAAAATGAAACGGGACTTTACCTATGTGGATGATGTGATTGAAGGGATTGTGCGGGTGTTATCCCATGTGCCTGCTGCCAACTCCAGTCCGGATCTGCCAACGGCGGCTCCCTACAAGCTGTATAACATTGGCAACCACAGTCCGGTGGAATTGATGGAGTTCATCACCGTGATCGAACAGATCTTAGGCAAGACGGCCGAGAAGCGCTTACTGCCGATGCAACCGGGAGATGTGCCAGCTACCTACGCCGATGTGGATGATTTGATGCGGGAAGTGGGCTTTAAACCCAGTACCCCGATCGAAGTCGGCATTCAACGCTTTGTCGATTGGTATTGCCAGTATTATCAGGTGACAATTTGAGGCGATCGCTCAATTTAGCAACCAATGCGTCCACCCTGGCTGAGAACGATGGCATAAAACCGGGCTAATTCCGGTTGCCGGAAATGCTGGAAATCCTGAGTGGGCAAAGCATCGTTGGCAATGGACTTGGGCATAAGTGGTCGTACAACGGTGGATCGGCGACGCTGGAGTGACCAAGACGGCTGATCAGCGATCGATGGAGCCGCAGGAATCACGGCATTGGAGAACTGAGAAGGGGTAAACACGGCAAAACTCCTAGACTCTAGCTAAGTAATCTACTTAAACCCTACCGACTTACCGGATTAAATTCCGATACGTTGAGTATGCCACAAATTTGCGGATTTGTTGCCGGAAAACAACTGTTTGTCGATAGAGATTGTGGGTTTAATTAGAAGAATTGATTAAGCTGGTTCCCGGGTGAGTGAGGAAGCTGTCCGGTAGTGCCTGGGGCTGCCCGA
The DNA here is from genome assembly GCF_050753385.1 of Pantanalinema rosaneae CENA516. NCBI lineage: Bacteria > Bacillati > Cyanobacteriota > Cyanophyceae > Leptolyngbyales > Leptolyngbyaceae > Pantanalinema > Pantanalinema rosaneae. The sequence continues at coordinate 92,986 of NZ_JBLZFZ010000022.1, read as the reverse complement.
TCGTTGTGTTCTGCAACAACATGGTGAATGCTCCGGCTCCCAATCCTTGCTGGGGAAACATGCGGTAGCAAGGCAGGGTAGTGAGCTGGGATTGATAATCGGTTAAATGGGGGACTGTTACCGCCTGGAATTGGGGAAATCGTTCCAGAAACCACTCTGCAACCTGTTCATTTTCCTCGGGCGAGTAGGCGCAGGTCATATAGGCTAAGTAGCCCTGGGGCGCGACTACCTGGGCAGAGTTGGCGAGAATGCGTTTCTGCCGATTGGCATTGTTGTTAATCGTGACCGGATGAAAGCAACCGGGCGCTTTTCCCCCTTTGGCGATTAACGATTGTCCAGTACAGGGGGCATCGACTAAGACAAGGGATGCCGTTTGGGGAATTTCGGCTGCCAGGATTTTAGAATCACAGCGAGTCACTAAAGTAGGCTGAATCCGACAGCGTTTGAGATTACTGATTAATGCCGCCGATCGCTTCCCAATCACTTCATTACTAATCAATAGCTGGGGTTGCAGAGCCGTCCAGGCAAAAATACTTTTCCCACCCGGAGAGGCACACATATCGACGATCGCCGTCCGTTGCAACTGAGAAATGGCTAACAGGACGGAAACCGCAAATACAGAGGAGAAATCCAGACAATAAAAGGCTCCCTGGTCATGTAAAGGATGTTGTCCTGGCTTTTGTCCGAGGGTCAGACGATCGATAAACTCAGGTTGCCAGGATAGGGGAGACTCTAGCTGAAATGGTGGGGTTTCTGGCTTCTCCTGACACCATAAAATACAGGGATTAAACGGTTTTGGAGCAACCAAACTATGAATGAATTGATCACAGTCTACCGAGTTGGTAAATAGTCGTTGACCTAGTTTCGTTAATAACCGAGAGGGTTGTTCCATAACTAGAAAACAAATTATCAATTAAGCCGTTAAGGGATTTTGGGTTCGCTGTTTGGCATGTTCAATCAACATTTGAGCGCTAGCCATAGCGGTTAGCCCAGCTACATTAATCGATGCGATCGCGACCTGGCGACGGTTTAGATCATATAAATAAGTCTTGTCGTAATAATCCAAAACGATCGCGATCGCGGCGGCTAAATCGCCCTGACGAATCGCGGCAACCGCTTGTTGAGTGCGTTCGTGCCCTAATCGTTTGTTTAAGCGTTCCGTTGCCAGAATTAATTGATCGGGATCAGATGCCCCGTATCCGTTCAGCAATAATTTAATCCGTTCAGAGCGCGATCGCTCAATCTGAAAAATCGGGGCAGCAAGCATCTGGTGAAACAGTTCGTTGGGAATCCGGCAGGTTCCTACCATCCGACCTTCAGCTTCGATCCAAATTGGACGAGCGGGATCAAAGTTTGCCCAGGCGATCGCGAGCAAATTTTCAAAATGTTCGGTAGAGGGTTGGGGCGGCAGACCTAATGCCCCGTAACTACTACCCCGATGGTTTGCCAGCGCTTCCAGATCGAGAATTTGCTCACCCTGAGCGGCTAGAACTGCCAGAATTTCGGTTTTGCCCGTTCCAGTCATGCCGCCAAGCGTCCAGATTGGACGAGGGATTGCCAGGGTATCGCGCACCCATTGCCGAAAGCCTTTGTAGCCCCGATCGAGCAGTGTCACCTGAAACCCTGCCGTTTCCAGTAACCATGCCATGCTGCCACTCCGCATCCCACCGCGCCAGCAGTGAATTCGCAATTGGCGATCGGGAGCCAGGTGTTTGGCTTGTCGCACAAAGGTTGCCAGCTTCGGGCCAACCAGATCTAGACCCAGTTCGATCGCGGCTTCCCGCCCCTGCTGCTTATAACAGGTGCCTACCTTTGCCCGCTCGTCATTGTCAAATAAGGGAAAACTGGTGGCTCCAGGGATATGACCTTGCTGATACTCGGCGGGACTGCGGACATCCAAGATTAATCCTGAGGTCTGCAAAAAATCAGATGTGGCTAGACTGACGGACATGCGTTCCTACTTGCGAGCCTGGTTGACTAGGATCTAATAGACTCAGGCTCACGACTTTGAGTGTGATCAAATGCTGCTACCAACAAGGGGATCTGTCCCCAATTTCAGATCTACGAATCTCTTGAACAATTGGGGACAACATGGCGGTAATGACGGCGGAGAATTAGGGGATCAGTTGTAAGCGATCGCTACTGACTGCTGCCGCCAGGGTGTGTAACATGTCCGTGGTGGTCGCAAAATCCACACAACCATCGGTAATGCTTTGTCCGTAGGTCAGTTGGCTCAGATCCTTGGGAATGCGTTGATTGCCAGCGACCAAATGACTTTCAATCATCACGCCCATAATATGGGGTGAACCTTCCGCAATCTGTTTGGCAATATTTTGCAAAACCACAGGTTGTTGGCGATAGTCCTTACCAGAGTTGTCGTGGCTGCAATCGACCATGACGCGAGAATTTAATTCATGTTGATTCAGTTCAACGACCGCTTTTTCAATATAGGCGGCTGTGAAATTCGCTCCCTGTTTGCCTCCCCGCAGAACTAAATGACCATCTGGATTTCCGGTCGTAGTGACAATACTGGCAAGCCCGTGGGCATTAATCCCTAAAAAGCGGTGAGGATGGCTGGCGGACAACATGGCATTAATCGCAATGCCAAAGCTGCCATCGGTGCCATTTTTGAAGCCAACCGGCATGGATAACCCGGATGCCATTTCGCGGTGAGTTTGGCTTTCGGTGGTGCGTGCCCCGATCGCCGTCCACGATACTACGTCAGCGATGTACTGAGGAATAATGGGGTCAAGCAATTCCGTGGCGGCAGGTAATCCCATGTGAGCCAGATCCAGCAGCAATTCACGGGCGCGGCGCAGTCCCGTATTAATGTCGTAGCTGCCATCTAAGTGGGGATCATTGATTAATCCTTTCCAGCCCGTGGTGGTTCGAGGTTTCTCAAAATAAACCCGCATGACGATCTCAAGCTGATCTGCCAGTTCGGAGCGTAACCGCGCTAGTTTCTCTCCATACTCATGCGCTGCCCCCACATCATGAATGGAACAAGGTCCAACAATCACTAACACTCGACGATCTTGCCCTTGCAGAATTTGGCGGATGCGATCGCGGGTGGCAGCGACCAGATCCGAGGCGGCATCGGTCATGGGTAGCTCACTGTGAATAAACGCCGGACTCAGTAAGGGGCGGGTTTCAACAACATGGAGATCAGAGGTCTTGTGCATACGGTTTCAGATGGAGGACTGGACAGGTGACGTTCCCACAGTAAATGGCAAAAAGTCTGCCCCTTGCAATTTTAGCTGGAAGCGATTTTGTTCGCATTCCTCTATCACTATTTACCCATGCTGGTCGGCTAATGCCACCGATCTTTTATCGCTGATGGCAGTATTCTAGAATCGATCGCGTCGGACTCTAGCAGCAGGAACACCCTAATGAAGCGAGTGGTCATTGTCGGTGCGGGTCCCAGTGGTGTATTACTGGCACATTACCTGCTGCGGCAGGGAGAACAATATCAGGTGGCGTTATACGATCGTCGCCCTGATCCCCGGCAGACAGACTTTTCTACGGCAAGAACCTTTCCGATCTCGCTCAACGATCGCGGGATGGATGCCTTAAAGCCAATCCCCAGTGTGGCAGCAGAGATTGATGCAGTGAGTGTGAAAATGGTCGGGACGGTGTTTCACCAGACGAATGGAAAACGCCGGGAAACCAAGCGGAAGCAGCCATTAATTACCCTCGATCGCACTCGTTTAGTGATTGTGTTATTGGAACAGTTAGCGCAATTACAACCCGATCCCCGCCTGACGATCCGGTTTAACTGTCAGTGTACTGAGTTAGATCTAGCCGCTAAAGTCGCTACCTTTCAAACTGTTCATACCGAGTCGCCTGAGACCTTTACGGTCGAGTATGACTTATTAATTGGGGCAGATGGGGCGAATTCCACGGTACGAGAACAACTGGTTGCCGCCCATCAGGTTGAAGTGGAACAGAAGTACGTCCCAAATGCCTATAAATCGATCGTCTTGCCGCCACCCGATCCTAAATTAGGCATTGAGTTGGAACCAAACAAAATTCAGACCTGGCGCACATCAGATGGCACATTAGTCATGTTGTTGTCTCAACGAGATAGTTCGCTCAGTGGAGTGATTCTATTTCCCTATCATCGCAATCCCCTGAGCGATCGCACCACTCCAGAAGCCTTGCTTGAATTCTTTCAACAGCGGTTTGCCGAAGTGGGACAGATGATGTCTGTTGATGATGCAGCAATGATTTTGGAACATCCGGTTGCCCGAGTTCTAACCATCCGATGCAACCGTTATCACTATGGTGACAGTGTGTTAATTATTGGCGATGCGGCTCATGCGGTATCCCCAGCGTTGGGGCAAGGGTGCAATTCGGCGTTGGAAGATGTGGTGATTCTGGATAATTTGCTACGAGAATATGGTGATGATTCGGGACAGGCGATCGCCCAATTTACGGAACGGCGACTGACCGATGCCCATGCCTTAACGGAAATCAGTGATTATGCCTTTCCAACTACAACGCGGTTATTTATTGAGTTTATTTTGCGAGAACAATTGGCAAAGGTGTTGCACCCATTATTTCCGAAAATTTTCCCTCCACCCCTGGCGGAATTAGTGTTTGATAGCACTGTTCCCTACTCACAAATCCTCAACTCCTACAAAGACTGGATTGCCCGAGTCAAGCGATCGAATGAACAGTTCTTTAGTCAATCGTAGGTAGTTAATTCTGGCGATCGAGTCTAACGAATCCCGACCTCTTCTAATTTCTTAGAGTGATCAACTGAATTGACCACATTCGCACTTGTGAGATCAAGGGGATCTGCCTTACCCAGTTCTGGCGCTACGGTTTGGAGATGCTGTTCTAGAAGGGCTAAGTTACGAATATTAGACTTAAAAAAGGCATCAAATAGGTCGCCAATTAACGGGACAGTTCCGACAACGGCTTCTAAACCAATATTAAAAATCATCCAGGCTAGAACGCTGGTTGGCAACTTAAATCGAGCCGCTAAGAAAATTAAGTAAGTTGAGAAACCGGCACTAATTAAATCCCCAGCCCCCGGAACTAAACTAATAATCGGGTCTAGCCCAATCCGAAACTTGGTACCCGGAATCCGAATGGCTGCGTCCATGAACCGACTCAGCCTGCGAATGCGATTGAGAGTAGCTAATCGTTCAACAGTATTCATAATGGAATATTGTCAGAAATCTGATTCGGAATCCTGTACCTGAAGGAAGGAAAAAGTTCCTTCCTAATACAGACGTTTTTCTAGTGACTGAGCTTTATATTAGGAAACTCCAGAATCAAAGGTTTTTCAAAGATTTGGAGTAGGAGCCAATTTTTATGGCAAAGAAGAAAAAAGGGAAGAAAAAGCGGTCTAAAAAGCAGAAACAAAACTCTGGTCAGATGAATATTTTGGGAACTGAAGCGGGTCAGTTAGGCACTGCTTTAGTGGGAGCGGCAGTTGGAGAAATTGTTCAGGCGGCGATCGCCAAAATTGCTGAATCTGCTCAAACTGATGGCAGGTTAGATAACTTGGGTGATTCGGTCAAACAGGCGGTCGCTACAGTGAAACACGCTCTGGCTGATGGTAAGCCTTCGGTGCAGGGGACAGTGGATGCGGTGAAGGAAGTAGCTGAAGAGTTACAGCCTGCCGTGGCTCAAGTCTTTAATGGGATGACGGATCGCGTTGATGAGGCAAAAGACGCTGTAGAACAAGTGACAGCAAACACGATCGATACGGCGAAACAGACAGTCCAGCACAATCCAGTTCAAGGAGTAGTTGAGGAGTTACAACCAGTGATGACGAACGTGATTGATGTCATCAGCGATCGTGCCACTGATACCAAAGAAGCTGTCGAATCAACGTCTGTAGACACGATCGACGTTGCCAGGAAAGCCTTGAAAAAAGCGAAGCTCGGTAAGAAAAAGCATAAGAAGTCTTAATCATGCTCGACTCCCATCCTTCCCTAATTATGACGTTAGTTGTAGGGTTACTAATCGCCTTTGCCCTGCAACTGCTGCTGGCGAATCTAGGCATTGCGACTGGCATCACTTTATTAAGTGCGGCATCCTCCGATCGTGCCAATCAGGATGATGATCCGAATAAAACCGAGTCTGGTCGTCCAATTGGGTTGGTTCTGGGTGGTGCTACGTTGCTCAGCGTGAATCTAGCGTTATTTGTCGCCTGTTTCTTGGCAGTCAAGCTGAGTATGGCGACGAGTGCTTGGCTGGGAGCAGTATTAGGGGTCGTGATTTGGTCAGCTTACCTGTTGTTATTGGGTTGGTTAGGGGTATCTGCGATCGGGTTTCTACTCGGTTCGGTGGGAGAAGTGATTGGCTTAGGCTGGCAGGGGCTCAAGACGATGACTCAGTTTGTGGTTGGGCGACAACCCGATGCGATCGAGGAACGCTTACAGCAACAAATTACGGCTGAACTGGCGATGATTCGAGAGACGCAACAGGCTTTGAATGCTGCGAATCTGGAGAGTTTACAGACGTTGTTGCAACCTGCCTTAGCTGCCGGACAAGTGGCTCAACCAGCGCCATCTAATTTGGATACGGATATCCTGAATTTCCTCAAATCTGCCCAGGCGAATGAATTAACATTGGAGGAACTCGATCGACGATTACAGCGTTTAGAACAACCCCAGAATCCTGAGCCATCTAAATCATGGGCGATCGATGTCAAGCCACTGCTACAGGCAGTGCGTAGTCGGATTGATTTGTCTGATCTGGATGTGCAACGAGTGATCGATTATTTGCGGGTTTTCCCCGATCAGATTGGTGAAACATGGGAAAAAATTAGTGCATTCGTGCTACCAACCAGCACTATTCAGGATGATGTCGAAGAGTTTTTACTGAATGCAGATTTAACCCAGCTCAGTCGTAAAACAATTAAATCGGAGTTTAGAGCCGTCATTTATGATGTCGATGCGAATCCCCATTTGATCCACCAACAATTATCTCAACTCACCTCTGATCAGTTGACGACCATCCTGGAACAACGCCAGGATTTATCGGCTCGGAAGATCGCTAAAATCGTCGATCGCTTAGAGGCAGTCCGGCAAGAAGTGTTAGCGGCTGTCACTCACACGATCGCCCAGGCTCGCTTCCAGCAAATGAATCAGCCGATCCTGGATTATCTTAGAACAACCACGATCACAGCGCTAAAGCCAAAGCTGATTTACAAGCAGTTCCGGCGTAGTTTAGAGCAATCTGGTACGACGATTCGGGAGTGGACACCGCAATTACAATCCCTCGATCGTGATTGTTTACGTCAGCCCTTGTTAGAACGGGAAGACCTGGATCAAGCCATAGTCGCATCCCTACTCGACCAACTGGAAACTAGCCGCGATCGGTTGATCAGCGAAATTCAGGATTTGCAAATCCAGGTGCAAGCTCAGGCGGAAACCCTCTGGCAGGACTGGTCAGATTACTTCAAGCACAGTTCGGAAAAGCTCAATACTCGTAATATCAAGCGGCAATTAAAAACATCGCTGAAAACTGCGAAAGTAGACCCTAACCTGCTGAAGCCCTATTTACCGGACTACGATCGCGAAGCAATGCAGCAGTGGCTCAGCGATCGGGGTGATTTGACAGAACAGCAAATTCACCGAGTTTGCGATCGAGCAGAAAAGGTGTGGCAGTCTATATTTGAGCCAGCAGAATCATCATCTCAGTGGTCGATCGCCAACCTGACTGAGCAGGTGACTCAGGCTCTCACCCATTATCTGCAACAGACCTTACAACAGAGTGAACTAGCGGCATTAGATGTGAATGCTATTCAACAGGATTTTCTGAAGGTCTTGCAGTCCCTCTCGGTTCCGGCAGGGGTTTCTTCCTTGATTACGTTGGTTGATTGGCAACAGGTGATTCATCACCTCATACAGCAGCATAGTCTGCCAGCCACCAGTGTTACCGCCTTAATACGTCCACTTCAGCAGGCTGTTTATACAATTAGCAAACCACCGCGACGCTGGGCTGTCAGAGCGGCAGCCACCTTACCAGAGACCGCCGTAGATACAGTGCGGCAATTGGGAACTGAACTACCAGAAGCGGTGATGCAGCCGGTCATCCAAAAGTTTGATCAAACCCGATCGCAACTAATTCAGCAAGTAGAACAGTTGCAACAGCAGGCACAGCAACGAGTGGAAGCACTGAAGCTGCAAGCCCGACAGCAAATGGCAGTAGCCCGGAAAACGGCGGTAACGGCGACCTGGTGGTTATTTGGTACGGCGGTAACTTCGTTGATTACCTCCGCGATCGCCGGATTTCTAGCTGTCACGCAATTTATACCAATGCTGGTGCATTAGCGGCTTGCCGGACGCGATCAACAAAGTTTTGTAATCGTTGATAGTGTGTACCTTGCCAATAGATCTGACTACAGGTTTGACATTGGGAAAATTCGTCGTAATACTGTTGGGTCAGAGGTTCCAGTTGCGACTGAATCGTGGCTTTATCCACCAGGTTTAATTCCCCACTACAGCGTAAACAACGGGTCATGGGAGCGATCGCATCAAATAGCTCAAACCGTTGCAGTACCTCAACCACCTGACTATAGACTTCATGGTGTCGCACCAGATAGCCACGGGTGACAATCCGGCGTTTGAGTAATCCGCGATCCTGGGTTAACAAGATGCGATCCTCTTGGCTAGAAATCTCAGCGAGGAGGGGATCATCTGCCTGATTGTGATACCAGGTATCAAATCCCAACAACCGCAGGGAGGTAGCCAGTTTGCCTAAATGGACATCCGCCACAAACCGCAATGGATGGGAGAACGTGGGTCGAACTCGTGTCACCGTGGACACATCTAAGGCGGTAAAGGCGGGATACACACTAATGCGATCGTTCGCTTGCACTAAATAATCAAAATCAATCGATTCGCCATTGACGAGAATCAAATCCACTTCTGGGTGGGGCACACCTAAGGATTCGATCGCGTCTTTAATGGAGCCAGCGTCTTTGAATTGATAAACAATAGTGGTTTGTCGTCTATCTGGGGACAGAAAATCTTTTAGGGAGCCATAAAACCGGAAATAAGCTTGGTTCATGGTGAATCAACGACTATAGAGTTTGGTGAGATGTAATAGTCTCTGGCTTAAGGTCTCAGTCAGGAGATTAGCATGTTGATAGCGCCAGCGCCAGTTTCCGGCATATTGGCTGGGGTCATTCATCCGGGCTTGACCATCTAATCCTAAAATATCTTGCAATGGGATGATTGCCAGGTTAGCAACGGATGCTAAAGCAGTACGAATTAACACCCAGTTAATCTCCTGAATCTGGTCTGCCTGGTCGTAGCCTAAGTAATGGGCGAGAAATTGCCGCTCGGCTACACTGGCGGTTGCCCACCACCCGATCGCCGTATCGTTGTCATGGGTTCCCGAATACACGACAGAATTCCTGGGGTAATGGTGCGGCAAATGAATGCTGCTGGCATCCTCGCTAAAGGCAAACATGAGGATTCGCATACCAGGGAACTCAAACCGATCGCGGAGGGCTTCCACTTCCGGCGTAATAATCCCCAAATCCTCTGCCAGAATTGGTAGGCTACCGAGGGTATTCCCTAGGGTGGTAAAAAACTCTTCACCCGGCGCTTTCACCCATTCGCCATTAATCGCTGTCGTTTCCCCCGCCGGAACTTGCCAATAGGCTTCAAACCCCCGAAAATGATCGACTCGCACCAAATCGACATATTGTAGAGTCGCTTTAAATCGTTTAATCCACCAATCAAAATTGGTTGCCTGCGATCGTTCCCAGGCATAGACAGGATTACCCCAAAGTTGACCCGTGGCACTAAAGTAATCGGGTGGCACACCGGCGATATAGGCAGGTTCTAAGGTTTGGGGATCGAGTTTAAATAAATCGGGATTTGCCCAAACATCGGCGCTATTGTGACAAACGTAAATAGAGACATCGCCAATAATTTTGATGTTTTTCTGATTGGCATAAGCCCGTAAATTCGACCATTGTTGAAAGAATTTAAATTGTAAAAATTGCTGGAACTGGATTTGCTCCCGTAACGCGATCGTTTGCGCCTGTAAAGCAGCAGGTTCCCGCCGCGCGATCGCGGGTTCCCAGTGATTCCAGCTTTCGCCAGCATTAGCTTCCAGCAGTGCCATAAATAACACAAAGTCATCTAGCCACCAGGCTTGTTCCTGACAAAACTGCTCAAATTGAGTTTGCTGTTCACCCGTTAAAAAAGAGGTTTGAAAGCGTTTAAAGGCAACGTGTAAAAGTTGATATTTGTAAGGAATTACGCGATCGAATTCTACGCGATCAGGATTGCTATTCAGTAAGGGAGAGAATTCCTCTGGTTGAATGAATCCTTCTTCTATCAGTTGTTCCAGGCTAATTAATAATGGATTGCCCGCAAAGGCACTGAAATTCATCGTGTAGGGCGAGTGTTCGTACCCGGTTGGGCCCAAGGGTAACACCTGCCAGGCGGTTTGACCACTACGGGTTAAAAAGTCAACAAATTGATAAGCGGTCTGACCCAAATCCCCGATACCACCCGTACCCGGTAATGAGGTTGGATGTAATAGCACTCCACTAGCACGTTGAAAACTCATAGGCATGAATGAATTTAGTTTTGTTTACATGAAAAGGTTGGCGATCGTTCTTTAGAATAACCGCCAACACCCCATACTCAACCGTAGAAAATTGAACTTAGCAATGCTTAAGCTGATGCCAAATTGTAAACTCCCCAATCTTGAATCCCCCGTTGACTTAATACGTCAGCCGCTCGATGAATGTCGTCGTCATTGCCTTCGATCATGACCAAGTCGTTACCGTTCTGTAAGCGATCGCTGTAGGTCGAGGCGTTGCTTTCTGGAATCCCCATGTCTTTCAAGGTATTGACCAGATTCGCGGTTGCCGCTGCACTCACCCCTGTACTCGCTGCACTCGCTACCATAGCGGTTGCGACACTACCAGCCGTGAGAATTGGTCCAATTCCGGGTAATGCTAGAGCCGTCAGTCCAACTAAGACGGTGCCCCAGGCACTATGCGCCAGTGTATCTTTTACGACCCCGGTTGGGACTTTCGCGTTCTCTTCCCCAATCCGATCGGTGACTGTTGCCCCACCCACGTCCGTTTGCTGCCCGTCGCTGTGCTTGGCAACGATCGACACCTGTGTCATGGGAAACCCAGAATTTTTTAAGTCAACCAGGGCTTGTTCTGAAGCCGTCCGGGTGGAAAAGACTCCCATCGCCCGTTTATGGTGACTAACTTGTTGACTGACAACCATGCTATCTCCTTGCGCTACCTGCACCGATGCTGAACCGAGAGCAATGTGTGTCGATCGAGATTCAACAGCTTTAGTATGAGCAAACCTTGACTGAATGTACTTCTCCCTAAGTAGGAATTTAGTGCCTATTCAGTCCTGCCCAAAGACAGAGCTGATTGCGATTAAGTCATGTATATAAGCTATGCAGATGCAAGGACTCTTACCTGCGTTGGATGGTAAGTCAGCAGATTTCCGCTATTTTGTTAGCGGAACAAAATCTCGCGTGGGTAGGATTGATTTTGAAAGACGATTCCCTCTGGTTTAAGAACGCCATTATCTACGAAGTTCCGGTACGTGCCTTTGCCGATAGTAACGGAGATGGCATTGGTGACTTCCGTGGCTTAACTGAAAAACTAGACTATTTGCAAGAGTTAGGGGTAACGGCAATCTGGATTTTGCCGTTCTTTCCGTCGCCTTTGCGGGATGATGGCTATGATATTGCCGACTACACGAATGTCAATCCGATCTATGGCACTCTAGAAGACTTTAAGGATTTGCTAGAGGCGGCCCACCAGCGAGATATTCGGGTAATTATTGAATTAATTGTTAATCACACTTCTGATCAGCATCCCTGGTTTCAACGGGCGCGTCGTGCTCCTAAAGGCAGTTCGGAGCGGGATTTCTATGTCTGGAGTGATACGCCAGAAAAATATCAGGAAGCCCGCATTATTTTTCAGGATTTTGAGTCATCTAACTGGTCATGGGATCCGATCGCGAAAGCCTATTACTGGCATCGCTTCTATTCCCACCAACCGGATTTGAATTATGACAACCCGGCGGTGCAGCAGGCGGTGTTTGGGGTATTAGATTTCTGGCTGAGTATGGGCGTTGATGGGCTACGCATGGATGCTGTGCCCTATTTATACGAACGGGAAGGGACAAACTGCGAAAACTTACCCGAAACCCATGATTTCCTTAAGCAACTGCGGCAGCATGTCGATACTTATTTTCCGAATCGTATGTTACTGGCGGAGGCAAATCAGTGGCCCGAGGATGCAGCAGCTTATTATGGGGATGGCGATGAGTGTCACATGAATTTCCATTTTCCGTTAATGCCTCGGTTATTTATGGCATTACGAATGGAAGATAACTTCCCAATTATGGATATCTTGCAACAGACTCCCGAAATTCCAGATAACTGTCAGTGGGGGCTGTTTTTGCGGAACCACGATGAATTGACGCTGGAAATGGTGACGGATGAAGATCGGGATTACATGTACCGGGTCTATGCCCAAGATCCAGAGATGCGATTGAACTTGGGTATTCGGCGGCGATTAGCCCCATTGTTAGGGAACGATCGTCGTCAAATTGAATTACTCAATAGTTTACTGTTATCCCTACCAGGAACTCCCGTCTTGTACTACGGTGATGAAATTGGCATGGGCGATAACATTTACGTTGGCGATCGTAATGGGGTGCGAACTCCGATGCAGTGGAGTGCCGATCGGAATGCTGGCTTTAGTCGGGCGAATCCCCATCGCTTGTATTTACCGTTAATTGTGGAATCGGAATATCACTATGCCACGGTGAATGTGGAAGCACAACGAGCTAATCCCAACTCGTTGCTGAATGCGATGAAGCGGCTGATCGCGACTCGGAAACGGTTTCAAGCCTTGGGTGAAGGGGACTTTCAGCTCCTGCACCCCGCGAATCGGCGGGTATTAGCCTTTACTCGTACCTTTGACGATGAGCCAATCCTGGTTGTTGCCAACCTGTCGCGGTTTGTGCAGACCGTTGAACTGGATCTGACGGTGTTTCAAGGACGGATTCCCGTGGAGATTTTCGGACGCACCGAATTCCCGGAAATTAAAGGATCATCCTACTTCCTGAGTCTCAGTCCCTATGCCTTTTATTGGTTTACACTCAAGCCCCAACCCAGTTCGCTGCAAGTTCAACCCCAGGCTGATCTACCGACGTTAGTCGTGACTGGACACTGGCAAACGATCGTCACTCAAGCAAACTTAAGGGGTCAGCTAGAATCGCTGTTACCTAACTACCTATCACATTATCAGTGGTTTGGGGGCAGAGTGCGATCGATTCGGAGCACACAAATCACCCACACGATCGCAATGCCTTACCAGAATCAGCAAGCCTGCTTGCTACATCTCCAGGTGGATTACATGGATGGTGATCCCAAAACCTATTTGCTGGGTTTGGGGTATGCCGAGGGTGAGCAGGCACTGCGATTATTAAGTGATCAGCCGCAAGCGATAATTGCGCGATTACAAACCTCCGATCGCACTGTAGTTGCAGTGTTATTTGATGCTCTGGTTGATCAGTCATTTGCCATTACTTTGCTAGAGGCAATTGCCTATAACCACGCCTATACAGGGGCAACGGGAAAACTGGTTGCGACTGCCACTCCTTTATTTGATTTACTGAGTCAGCGTAATCTCCAACTGGATACCACGCTCTTAAAAGGCGAACATAGTAACACTTCAATTTTGTATAGTGATGCAACAACCACGGGGGCAACGCCGCAACTAATTCTCAAACTGTTCCGTAAAGTAGAAGCGGGTATTAACCCCGATTTGGAAATGCGACGCTTCTTAGATCGCCATCGGTTTGAGCCTATTCCCTCAATCGCGGGTTGGTTGGAATATCAACAGGTAGAATCGGGGGAAACTGTGACGATCGGGATGCTTCAGGAATATATTCCAGATGCCTGGAACACCTGGGATTACACCCTGGATCAATTACGGAATTACTTTGAACAGGTCGCGGTTCTGGATATTGCTGAAGTACCGCTACCGACGGAACCACTATTGCGATTACAGGTAGAGGATATCCCCTCTCTCGCCCGCGAAACGATCAGTTCCTATTTGGCGAATGTGCAACTGTTAGGACAACGTACCGCCGAATTGCATTTAGTGCTGGCATCCGATTCCGATCATCCCGACTTTGCCCCCGAACCGTTTACCTCGTTGTACCAGCGATCGATCTATCAATATGCCCGTAACCTGATTGGACGTGTCTTTCCAGTATTGAAGGATCGCCTGCATACCTTACCCGATGCGGCTCAACCCCTGGCGAAAACGGTTCTAGAGCATCAACAGAATTATTTAGATCAGTTTCGCTTGATTCTGGAGCAAAAGATTACTGCCTTGCGAACTCGTTATCATGGGGATTATCATTTGGGTCAGGTATTATATACCGGCAAAGATTTCATTATTATTGATTTTGAAGGTGAAACAACGCGTAATTTGAGTGAACGACGAATTAAGCGATCGCCCTTACGAGATGTAGCTGAAATGTTGCAATCGTTCCACTATGCCGCCAATTACGCGTTACGCAGTGAGGTGGAGAGTGGCATGATTCATGCGGAACAATATGCCCGGATGCAATCATGGGTGCAATTCTGGGAGTATTGGGTCAGCGCTGCCTTCTTCAGTACTTATCTAACTGTGGCGAGTCAAGATAATTTTCTGCCCAAGACCCATCAGGAACTGCAAGCGTTGCTAGATAACTATCTGCTAGAGAAAGCGGTCTATGATCTGGGCTATGAACTAAACCATCATTCCGATCGGGTAGAAATTGCTCTGCGTCGCATTCTTCAGCTTCAGCCATTAACGGCTGGAATCGTTTAAGCGTGTTCCAGGCAGAAGCTTAATCGCCGTTGTTGGATACTTTGGGGGGGAAGTAGGGCGGCCGTTCCCTGTTGACAAGCCGTTTCTAAATTGGCAGGCATGGTTGTAGCGGGTTCCATCACCAGGACATAATGATCCTGCCACCCCCCATAGCTTTGAAAGACCCAAACAAACGGAAAATCGGTCGGATCAAAGCGCATTATCAATGCAGAGTACGATCGATGGTGTCGAATGCCACACTCACCAACGGCTAAATCAGAACTGTAGTAAAACTCTTGCAAGTTTGAGGCTGGGGCTGGCGTATACTGCACTTGAATTTCTCGTCCGTCAGCGGTAAAAGCGTTAGGAAAACGAGTTTTGCCAGCCCGACCAATGATTTTACTGAACTCTAAAAACGCAGGTTCAATCCAACAATCTGGCAGGAGAATTTCGTCCCCAGCTTCAATCGCGATCGCGGCATGTTGTTTTAACAGAAATGGTATGGTTCGAGTGGATTGATTATGGAATTGATAGAGAATACTCGCTTCCGGTCGTTTAGGGTCTAGTTGAATAATTTTTTCTACACAA
Organism: Pantanalinema rosaneae CENA516; assembly: GCF_050753385.1. Lineage (NCBI taxonomy): Bacteria > Bacillati > Cyanobacteriota > Cyanophyceae > Leptolyngbyales > Leptolyngbyaceae > Pantanalinema > Pantanalinema rosaneae. Next base: position 77,565 of record NZ_JBLZFZ010000022.1, on the reverse strand, counting down.
ACAGGGATATTTTGACATTGATACTGAAGTTTAATACTGAAGGTCGTTGTGGCAATGACTTGCCATCTTTGTGACCATAATTCACCATGATCAACTAAGTGATAACCCTGAAATTCTCCGGCAATATCATTAGGGAAAACCTCATCCCAGCCTCCCGTCCAATATTGATCAAAGCTAGTTCCAATCGGGAGCGATCGTGTGTTTGCCGGGTTATAGCCTGAGGGATGCCAAAGCCATTCCCGTCCAGTTTTTAAATCTTGAAGTTGATCAATGCGTCCCCCTAAATCAGGTCGAATCGTTAGCTTAATTTCTTCGTTTTCCAGGATAAAGATTTTTTCTGAGCGCTCAATAATCCCGAGTACCATGCGTTAATCTAAGCCTAAAATTTCATACCTGGGTAGTAGAATACGCTATCAAAAAGCAAAAAACTCTACTCCCTAAGTGATATTTTTGTGTTGAGATTGTACTGAGTTTAGTTAACTTCGACACGTAACGAAACCAAAATGGGCAAAATTAGTTAGCCTGATGAAGGTTGACATGAGTTGTGCAGGATTTAGGTGTGTGGAAATAAATGGTAACTTAGCTTTAACAGCATAGAATTTTGCTTGAAAGCGGATATCTGCCAACTAATAGACTCTTAGCGAACAGTAAGGTTTTTACCAATGCCAACGCCTGATGCGGGAATGCCAGATTGGTATTCTTCTAATAATGCTGCGTCTCAAACGGGTGCTAATCCGATTAAGCCTATCGCGGAAATGTCGGAACTACAAATTATTGAGACACCATTTCCAGTTAATTTCTCTGGACAATCAACGCTGACAACCAAGCAGAGTCGGCGACATCATCCTAGAGGCTTTTATTTTTGGTGGGGATTATTGTTCAGTATTGGTTTGGCTCTCTTCCTAAGTCCAGAATTTATTCAGTCTGCGCTCAAGGGGAAGTTTGATATGCCCTTATTCTCGGAGGGTGTAGAAAAGCGCTGGCAGGAGACAAAAGCGCTGTGGCAGGACAAAATTATTGAAGTATCCTCCCCGGAATATTCCGTTAATCGCTTATTTGGTCAGGCGGGGCAGCTAGGCCCTGGGGCGATCGCGATCGGTAATGCTGAAGGTACGCTCAATCCCAATGGCTCACCGACGCGGTTTTACTACGGTCATCGCGATCCAGGCAACTATGCGACGAATCGGGGATTTGCGAGTTGGCAAGCTTCACCCGTCAAAACGGTGCTGGAAGCGGATCAAAAAGCAATTCATCGAATCAAAAATCAATGTGTGCCCTACACGATCAAGAGTTTTGAACAGCAGGGATTAACGTTAACCTCCCGCTTGTTAGTCGAGAGCTGTGATATTTGGATTCAAGCTCCCAGAGCCGCTGTTGATTTTGCTAAAAATCTCGATCGTTGTCAAAGTAATGGACAATTTGGTGACAATGCGATCCTGTGTGCCAGGGTCAGAAACTTTATCAATCCCGCTACTGGTAAGTTTGAAGTTGCCGCTATTTTTCGTCCTCCTGGGGCGTTAGAAGCGGATCAATATCGCCGGATGTCAGAAATCAGCGCCACGTTACGCCGCTTTTCTGTCTCCGAATCACAGGTGGTTCAGTAATTTATCTTGGAACAGTGGCAGTCATGGGGTTATAAATCTGATTGCCAAACGTATACTTGAGCCTGGTATGGGTTTAAATCAATGTGCAATTGGCGATCGCGAGATGTCACTTGCACATTGGTGATCCATTCACGCCAGATCCCATCATCGGGAATATGCGGAATCCAATAGTTTTGGAGATGTTGATCTGACCAGTGGGTAATCACGAGCACCCGCGCACCAGCATCATGCCAGCGATCGTAAACAAAGACTTTGTTAGTGAGGTCTTCATGAAGAAACTGAATATTACTCGTTTGCAACGCTGAGTTCTGTGTTCGTAATGCAATCAAGTGTTTGTAATACTCCAGCAAGTCGTGATTTAGGGGTTGTTGTAATAATGACCAATCGAGGTTGGCAGGTTGATTCGGCTGGCTTTGGGTAAATGAGCCGAACTCTTCACCCATCCAAATCAACGGAGTCCCTGGTGCGGTTAGGAGAATGGCAACACCAAGTTTGACTCGTTGAAAAGCGGCTTGGGCAAAAATGCCCTGTTCACCTAGCTCTGCCAGTAGATAATTATGATCATGATTACTGAGATAGTTAACAACTTTTGTTACTCCTTCAGGATAGCCCTGGCGGTTGACTTCGAGGATAGTTTTGAGTTGTTCTACGTCAAAGGTTTGTCCGGTTAAGTGGGGAATCAGGAAGTGATAAAAGCTGTCATGCCAGCACCCATCCATGGCTCCATTGGGGCTAACAATGTTAGGAGTTTCTGGAATATGTTCACCAATGTTGAAGAATGGCTTGCCACCAGCCGTTTGTTTCGCTGTTTCAGCGATGTGATATAAAAAATCATCATTGGCTAGTTCTTTCAGAGCATCATAACGAATGCCATCAATGTGATAATTCTGAATCCAGAACTGCACCACATCTGTCATTAATTTCCAGGCAGGACGAACTCCTAAAATTTCATCCTCATATTCATAGTTAAACTCTGGGCCCCAATAATCATTCGGGTCGGCATCGGGATGGTGACGATCGTGATAGTACCAATAATCCCGATCGATCTGAAGTAAAGGGGATGCCTCAGAGGAATGATTATACAATTGATCAAGAATGACGCGAATGCTTCTAGCATGGCATTGATCAATGAGTTCTTTGAGGGCTTTAGTCGAACCAAATCGAGGTTTTGGTGCAAACAAGTAGCTAGGAGTGTAGCCCCAGTCATATTCACCTGGCGCTTCATTGACAGGCATCAGTTCGATCGCGTTAATGCCTAATTCCTTCAGGTAGTCGAGTTTGGCGATCGTATGGTGATATTGACTACTGTTGGTTGCTTCTCCAGAATGATCTGCAAAATCAGAAATAAATAGTTCGTAGATGACTAGCTCATGATCTTGAGGTAAGGGAATATGATCATATTGCCAAACATAGTCATCGATGATTTTTTGTTTATCCTTAACACGGATGATACTGTTGCCAGTGTCAGCGTCAATTTCCGTGGCATAGGGATCGTTAATTTCTACCCACTCGGATGGCTGTTCAGAGTCATGATAGGATTGCACCCGAAATTGATATTGGTAAGTTCCATCTTGAAGATCAACGGTTGTCCGAAAGTAGCCTTGTTGGTCTTTTTCTAGATGAATTGCTTCCCAGTTAGAAAAATTCCCAATCAAATCTACTGCTTGATTGCGAGGAGCAAATAACTGAAACTCAATTTTAGCGGTCATACAGTGAGTTAATTGATTAAATCAAGATACAAATTTAATTGAATGGCACTGACTTAAGAACACGCTTAACTCTGATCGCCCCTTTTTTGATATGCCCGTAGGGCTTTAAGCCCCCAACTTTGGGGGACTTTGAGGTTCGGCTCCCCCAGAATATAGCCTGACGGCATTGTAGAAAGGGGGTTGGGGGGCAGTTCGGATTGTTATTTCAGTGACATTCAGCTTTAATTGATTTTTTCTTATTGTTGGCGCTAAATGCTGACGGTTAGCTGCTGCGATCGAATAAAACAGATTTTGATGAATTCACATTCCTAAGAGTTTGGCTAACTAAAAGGGAGCGGTAATTACCCACTCCCTAGTTACGCTTGACGTTAAGCTGTTTAGCGATTGCTACCTTGACGATAGGGGTTAACCTGCTCCAGTTCGGAATGATTGCGAGTATCTTTGGCAGGCTGATTTAAGAAGCCAGAGGCATCCTTAAAGGTCTGTCCCGTTTTTTCCAACAGCCTGGCATCAGGATTAGTCCGATCGACGATCGGTTGCCGTTGGGCTGGAATTTGACCGGGATTCATCAATCGTTTCTGTTCTCCAGGGCTAGCAAACTCATTCCTACTGTTAGCAGATTCCACCCGACTCGAACCGGGATATTGAATGCGGCTGGAGTTTTCATTGGTATAACTTGCTGCCAGCAGTTGGCTGGATGGTTGCATTAAACTTGCCCGATCGCCCGATTTTTTTGCCTTGGCATCTGTGCTCATTTTGTATTGGCTGTAGGTGTCACCACCCATTTTATGGGGATTATTTTGTCCCCCCATTTGTACCGGAGGATTGTTAGGGCGTGCTCCCAATTCATTACCGCTACTACAAGCTGTGGCAATTAGTAATACCGCCCCCATCATAAAAGCGGTTACCAGTTTGCCAAAGTGCAATTGCTGAAAGGCAGCCATTAATTGTCTCATCAGATACTCCTTGATTGTCTGCTCAACTAAGCAGCAGTGAGATGCTGACAAAAGCAGAGTTTAACGTCAAAAAACATCCCACAAGGAGGCTTTTGTCTAATCCCAATTGCTACTTAGAGATAAATAAGCGGATATTTTCTTGACGCTTATAGCTTACAGACGAATACTATGGCTTCCCTCTTGCATAAGTTGCATCCTATTCTTACAGCAGCTTGTTGTTTACCCTACCTATAGGTAGAGCAGAAGATATTGCCGTTATTACTCTTCTCGAATCCATAATGCTAAACCACCTCCCCGACCCCGGGCGGCAATTAAGTCAGGGGTGACTAGAAAAAATGCGAAGAATGGGAGTTTAGCGATCGATTGTTGCTCAAATGTCTCCGGTTTAGATTTACCCCCTCGAATGTCGCTGGAATAAAGTGATCGTCCTAATAGTGTGATGTGCAAATGAGTAAAATCAAATGCCAAAATATTCTTTTTACCTAAGTAATTAGCAGGTCCCGTGAAGCGTATCTTCAAGGCACCCAACTGAATTTGATTGCTGATAGTGATGGAATTAGACAGAGGAGCGGAGGCGTTGGAGCGATCGCTAAACCCAATGTAAGCAGGAGTAAAACGCGGCAAATAAAAACCTTTACCAAGAGCAATTCCCCCGCGTTGGCGTAGCTTACGGGTGCCCGTAGCCAAGCAGAGTCGCCACTGCCCTAATAAGGGCGCTAACGGATAGCTTAATCGCTGTTGTTTTGCTGCCTTCTCTGCCTGAAGTAGTGCTTCTACCACACTGGCTGCCTTAGGACGTTGGGAAGTAGGTTCAGAAGGATGGGTAACTCGATAGGCGATCGCCGTTTGCTGAAGTATTTCGAGATAGTCTACGGTGGTTCGAGTAACATCGGTAGTCATTGCCCAGGCTCCCAATCATCTATCAGCGATGCTCATCTCAATAGTCTAACAACTATTCTACGAACTGATAGAAAATTCGAGCGAAGGGGGCAAGCCGTTGCAAAATTTAGCCCCGGATGCGATTAAACATTCAGGCTGTATTCTGACAATTTTTTGACCTGTAGAGGTAAATTTCGACAAGCCGCTGCCATTTGAGCGAACTCATAGGCTAACTCAAATGACTTACAACTATGGAGGGCTTGGCGATAAGGATAGTCCTCACAACCAGGATGTAATTCAATCCCTTGGCTGGTTAAATAAACTGTAAAAATTGGTTGGTGTACAGACGCTTGCACAGCATTAACTCCTAGCATACCCAGTCGTGTTTTAAGGTGAATCATAACGAGAAACTTTTATCTGTCAAAAAAGTGTATTGCCTGCTACAAAATTCGCTTTATTTTCCTCACAATTCAAATTAATTAGGCTCTCCATTTCCATACCAATTTATTGGTGAACCCAATATAACTGAGGCTATTTAATTGCACCTCTACCCCTTGAGAGAAGCATGATAAGAAAAACAATTCCCTACGGTTAGGAGTTAAAGAGATGCGAATGGAATAAATTGCTCCAATGGCTTCTATCAAAAAGGTTGATGCCAATTCTGCCGAGACATAAGGCAGGTTTTGAAAGTGTTTTCAGAAAGTAAATTATTTGTAATTTAGGCAACTCTAAATTACTAATTTGAATCTGCCGTAGATCTCGCTTTCAAAAAAGTAAATTTCTCACAATTTGCCCAGTCGATTCTATAAAACACTACAAAAAGAGACTACTTCCAGGGATAGAGAGCAAATCCTTAATTTATAGAGATACTAAATCCTATACAAGAGCCGATCGATGCTTGATAACTGACGCATTGGTTAAGTTGTCTATCTCTTGAGCGGCTAATTTTCTCGTTCTATCAACGGTAGTGTCCCCGTGTATACATTAGGTATTAATGCAGCCTACCATGATCCCGCCGCTTGCCTGATTCACAATGGGCAGATCATCGCAGCGGCTGAAGAGGAACGATTTACCCATATCAAGCATGGTAAGCGACCCATTCCATTTTCCACCTATGAGCTACCTTTCCATGCGATCGCCTACTGTTTGCAAGCCGCCAATATTCATTTAACGGATGTGGATCACCTGGCTTATTCCTATGATCCGTTTCTTTTGTTGGGCAAATATCGGCAGGATGCGACGCTGACTCTACCCCTAGAACCGAGTGCCCATCCAATTCCAGCAGAGTGGGAAGCGGCTTGGGATCCGTTATTTCTCTCGTCGATCGTGAATGCACCGCGCCATTTGGTGGGTGGCTTTCCCCATCATTTACAACCTGGATTTCAAGGTGCAACACTAACACAGTCCGATCGCTGGCACTTTATTCCGCATCATCTGGCTCATGCGGCGAGTGCTTTCTTGGTTTCACCCTTTGAGCAAGCCGCCGTTTTAACCCTGGATGGACGGGGCGAACAGGCGACGACTAGCTACTGGTTAGGGGACGGTCATCGCTTAAAGGCGCTGGGGCAGGTGAATATGCCCCATTCCCTGGGGTTGCTGTATGAGCGAGTCACCGAGTATTTAGGCTTTCTGTCATCTTCTGATGAGTATAAGGTGATGGCATTGGCTTCATTTGGGCAGCCGACCTATGTGAACCAGTTCCATGATCTGATTGAACTGGGCAAAGACGGACAATATCAGATCCGATCGCACTCTTTAATTGAGCAATTTGGGTCGCCGCGACGACGAGGAGAGCCGTTAGAACAACGTCATTTTGATCTGGCTCACTCCCTGCAAGTTGTCCTGGAAAAGACCGTATTAGAGATTGCTCACTGGCTGCATGAAGCCACGGGTTCAGATAACCTCTGTTTAGCCGGAGGAGTTGCCCTCAATTGTGTGATGAATGCTCGTTTACGCGATCGCAGTCCGTTTCGTCAGATTTGGGTACAACCTGCCGCCGGAGACTCTGGAACCGCCTTAGGCGCAGCCCTATGGATTGATGCCAAACTGCGATCGCCATCATCGCCGCACTCCCAAATGCACCATGCTTTCCTGGGGCCTGCCTACTCAGATGATGAAATTGTAGCCTTTCTCCAGTGGTCGAAGTTGCCCTATCGGCGGTTGAATGACATTGCAACTGAAACGGCGGCTATTTTGGCACAGGATAAGGTGATTGGTTGGTTTCAGGGACGGATGGAGTTCGGGCCGCGGGCACTGGGAGGGCGATCGATTCTAGCATCTCCGATTTCCCCCACCATGCAAGCTCGATTGAATGAGATTAAAGACCGAGAAGATTTTCGTCCTGTCGCGCCGGTAGTCTTAGAAGAAGCGGCAGCCGATTGGTTTGTTAACGCGGGGGTGTCTCCGTTTATGTTGTTTGTCTATGATGTGCAGCCAGATAAAGCCGCCAGAATTCCCGCCGTCCGACATACGGATGGAACGGCTCGAATTCAAACGATTAATCGGCAGCAAAATCCCCTGTATTACGACTTGATCAAGGCGTTTCAGGAACGGACTGGAGTTCCCGTTTTAGTCAATACTTCCTTCAATACGCGGGGAGAACCGATCGTTTGCTCTCCCAGAGATGCGATCGAGTGTTTTTGGACATCACCATTAGATGCTCTGGTTATTGGTTCATTTCTGCTGGAAAAACCGGAGCATCGGGTATGACGATTCAAGTGTCTGTGATTGTGCCAACCTGTAATCGTCTAGAGTTACTGAATCGGTGTTTAGCCGCGTTAGTTGAACAGACGTTTGATCCATCGGCGTATGAAATTATTGTGGTGGATGATGCGGCAAGTCAGGCGACCCAACGGCTGGTGAACGATTGGGCGGAACGGGCGGGGAATGTCCCTGGAACCCATAAAGGATATCCGGCTCTCCAGTACATTCCGGTTACGGCAACTCATGGCCCGGCAGCAGCGCGAAACCTGGGGTGGCGATCGGCGATCGGGGAAATTATTGCCTTTACCGATGATGATTGTATTCCCGATCGACAGTGGTTGAGGGCTGGAGTCGAGAAATTTCAGCCTGACGTGATCGGGGTGTCGGGGCGATTAATCATGCCGCTCATGACTGTCCCTACCGACTATGAACGGAATGCTTTAGCCCTGGAACGCTCTGCCTTTATCACCGCTAATTGTTTCTATCGGCGGGAAGCGATCGCCCAAGTTAATGGATTTGATCAACGATTTACCCTACCCTGGCGGGAGGATAGCGATTTATTATTTACGCTATTAAAACAATTCGATATTGATACGCGATCAGATGATCACCTGAGTCAATTTCCCTTTGTGCCGGGGCAGGGTTGGATCACTGAATCACCGCAAGACCAACGGGTGCAGCCTACAGCAGTTTTCGCCCCCCTAGCCTCCCAATTCTGGGGGGAACAGGAGCCAACGTCTCCCCGAATTGGGGGATTTAGGGATCTGGCAGAATTGACAAGTGTGGTGCATTCATTTAAGAACGGTTGTAAATTAGTGTACGCTCCAGATGCGATCGTGGTGCATCCAATTCGTCCTGCTGCTTGGGGGGTGAGTCTGAAGCAACAGCGTAAAAGTTTTTTTAATGCCCTGCTCTACAAAAAACATCCAGAATTGTATCGCCGTTGGTTAGCTCCAGTCACTCCCTGGCATTACTATGGCATTGTCGGCGCATTAAGTTTGACATTGGCAGCGCTATTATTTATTGGACTAAATCCTGCTAATCAGGTTGCGATCGGGATTGCGATCCTTGCCTCACTGATCTGGTTAATCTTGACGACTCGCTTTTGTCTCCGTCGGTTACAGGGAACTTCCCATAACTTTTCTCATGCGGCTGAAATGGTTGTGACTTCGGTATTGATTCCACCTTTATCTCTGTTCTGGCGACTATTGGGAGCGATCTCATTTCGCGTGGTCTTCTTCTGACGCTGATTATAGTAAACGACTATGGTAAATATTCCGCTTCCGAGCTATGTGCAAATTGAACCCGTTGGGCAATGTAATCTACGTTGTCGTATGTGTGCAATTCAGTTTCGAGATGATGAACCTGTAGATGGTTCACTGGCTTTGATGCCTTTCACAACCTTTACTCAACTGATTGATCAATTTACGACTTTAAAGACCTTGCATCTACAAGGACTGGGGGAACCAATGATGCATCCCCAGTTTTTTGACATGGTGGAATATGCGGTAGGTAAGGGCATTCAGGTGACAACCAACTCGAATCTGACCTTGCTGGGAGAAAAGCAGGCAGAGCGGTGTATTACCAGTGGTTTACATAGCCTGCATGTGTCGATCGATGGGGCAACTTCTGCCACCTATGAGCGGATTCGGGTGGGGTCTAACTTCGATCGCGTGATTAGTAATCTAGAGCGATTGCAATTAATTCGCCAATGCCAACAGAGTAACTATCCTCAAGTGCAGTTAATCATGGTGTTAATGCGGCAAAATTTGCATGAATTATCTGATTTAGTCAGATTAGCCCATCGGTACTCGGTAGAACGTTTATTTGTTCAACATCTATGTCATGACTTTGGTGAATCCACTTTGCCTGATCACTACCAACCCATGCGGCAGTTTGTCCAGTCAGAAACTTTATTGGAAGCTGATCTACAGCAGATTGAAGCTGAATTTGCCCAGGCACGATCGCTGGCGCAAGCGTTAGATGTAGATTTACGCTTACCTCGGCTGCAACCACGATTACACTCCCCCGAAACCCCCGGACGCGATCGCTGTGATTGGGCATGGAAGGGGGCTTACATTAGCTATCAGGGATTGGCGATGCCCTGCTGTATGATCTCTACTCCCGATCGCCTGAATTTTGGCAATTTGCTTCAGCAAGGCGTAGAACCAACCTGGAATGGCGAAGGGTATCAAGCGTTTCGGCAGCAGTTGGACTCTGATATGCCGCCGGAGGTTTGCCGCTCTTGCTCGATTTATTCCGGCACATTTTGACCTATGACTAAAAGGTCTATTGAGAAGTCAACGGCGATCCTAGGTGTAAAACAAACTAGGGATGCGCGATCACCCTTGTATCTGGATGAACTCACACTTCAGACTCTACTCGCTCAACAGGGACCTTCTCTGGGGCTATGGCGGGCGGCTGAAATTGCCGCGTTACGAGAACAACACTTTGAACCGCCAGTGTTAGATCTAGGATGTGGCGATGGGTTAGTTATGGCAATGGTACTACCCCGAGTAGAGCTAGCGGTTGAACCGGATCAAGTTGCCTTAGAACGAGCGATGCAACAGGGACTTTATTGTCAGTCCCTCGCCTATCCCATTGAACTGGCTCCCATTCCAGCGGCAAGTATCAGTACCGTTGTCAGTAATTCGGTGTTAGAACACATTCCTAACCTGGATGCAGCATTAGAAGCGATCGAGCGGGTGTTAAAACCCGGTGGTAGATTGATCTTTACGACTCCAACAGCGGCATTTAGCCAGTGGTTAGCCTTGCCATCTAGCCACTATGCCGACTGGCGCAATCGGCAGTTATGTCATCTTAATCTCTGGTCTAGCGATCGCTGGCAGGCAGAGTTGACGCGGGTGGGGTTGCAGGTGGAACTAATTCGTCCCTATCTACGGCGAGAATGGGTGAGTATTTGGGATGGCTTAGAGTTATTGCAACAAATTCATCTAGGGCAACGACGAGTTTTTGGTCAAGTTTGGCGACGACTACCCACCTCAGTGATTCAGGCGTTGGCTGCTCGTCTAGCTCGCTTAGATCTTGCGGCTCCCGCACCCGGAGGCGGACAGTTAATTGTGGCTCGTAAGCCTGGAGGGACGGATGGCGATCGTTGATATTTTGTTGCCCACCTGTGAGCGCTTATCTTCCCTGATCTTGACACTGGCGGGAGTCGTCAGTCAAACCGTGACCGATCGACATGTGATTCTGGCAGATCAGAGCTTGGAGCCAGTCATTAATTCTCCCGTAATTCAAACCCTACTCCGTTTGATTGAAAGCCGGGGTGGTTCCTATACCTATCATCATCGCTTACCCTCTCAGGGTATTGCTGAACAGCGAGAGTTTTTGCTCCAGCAAGCCTGTGCGGATGTCGTGCTGTATCTGGATGATGATGTGTTCATGGAACCCTGGGTAGTTGAGCGTCTTCTAGCCACCCTGCAAGCAGAACAATGTGGATTTGTTGGTGCATTTCCCACGGGGCTATCCTATCGCGATGATATTCGTCCTGAGCAACAGCAGGTGGAGTTTTGGCAGGGAGCGGTGACTCCAGAGATTGTGCAGCCGAAGTCGCCAGCCTGGGAACGGTTTCATCTCCATCGAGCGGCAAATTTATATCATGTGAGCCAGACCCTGCCACCGGGAGAATTCCGACGTTACAAAGTTGCCTGGGTTGCCTGCTGTATTTTGTACGATCGCGCAAAACTCTTGCAGGTGGGAGGCTTTTCCTTTTGGGATCGTCTACCCCGTTATCACTCGGGCGAAGAGGTGTTAGTCCAAAATCTGTTAATGCGACGCTGGGGAGGCTGTGCGATCGTGCCGTCCGGTACTTACCATGCTGAAGTTGCCTCGACGGTGTTAAATCCTCAAGGAACAGTGGATGGTCATGCGCTGGAGCTATTACCAGAAATGGTGGCTCGTTATGTGCCGGAGACACTGGAAGTCTGAGAATGACTGATCCATTGCTGCCAGGGTTACTCGATCACTTGCCTCAAGTTCCCAAGAAAGTCGTCTTGGTCAGAGCCTCCCGCATTGGGGATTTTGTTTGTGCCACTCCGGCATTTCGCGCCTTACGACATGCCCTCCCTACTGCCGAAATTAGCTTAGTTGCCATGCCATTTATGGCGGAATTAGTCGAGCGATCGCCCCATCTCGATCGCTTGATTGCATTTCCTGGGTTTCCGGGTATGGCAGAGCAGTTTTTTGCCGCCGATCGTGTTCTTACGTTCTTACAACAGATGCAAGCAGAGCGCTTTGATCTGGCGATTCAACTGCATGGCTCAGGAGTATATTCCAACCCCTTCACTCTGATGATGGGAGCGCAAACCACGGCAGGATTTATTCGCCCTGGTGATGCGGCGGGCTGCCTGGATGCGGCGTTTCCCATGCCCGAGCATTGGCATGAAATTCGTCGAGTTTTAGCGATCGTCAACTTTCTGGGAATACCAAGCTGTGGTGAAGAATTGGAATTTCCATTAGCGTCAACCGATCGCCAAGTGGCAGCGCAGTTATTAACGAATTTGGCGGATCCCTTGATTGGGTTACATCCCACGGCGGGAGATGTCAGTAAACAATGGTCAGTCGATCGCTTTATCCAGGTAGGACGACGCTTACAGCAACGATGTGGTGGCACAGTGGTGACGATCGGGAGTCAAGCTTCATGGCAGTTAGCCGAACAGGTGACTCAAGGTATTGGTCAGACCGCCGTAAACCTGGCTGGCAAAACATCTTTGTCCGTGTTAGGAGCCGTTCTTGATCATTTGTCAGTTTTAATCACTAACGATTCTGGCCCAGCTCATATTGCCTATGCTCGCCAGATCCCAACCGTGACATTATTTGGTCACACTCAGCCAGAAGTTTGGGGCGCACTCCGCTCAACTCCTCAAGTTAGGCATTGTCATCTTAAAGCAACACCCTCTACTCCTCCTGATTCTTGTCCCCATAGTAGTAATACTACTAGCTTAGATCGAATCACAGTACAGCAGGTTTTGGAAAGTGCTTTAGCAGTAATGCTTTAGTCCTTTAAGGCGGGAATTAACCTCCCTTTCTTGCTCAGCACCAGCACTGTCAACTGGAATGCTTACCGGATTTAACCGTGATTTGCCGCATTCGGATTGGCGGGATTGGCAGCATGAGGATCGGGAGTGTTTGCCGAGGGAATATCCGTCGCAACTGGCTCGGAGGTACTGGGAATATGGAATTCTGTATCGCTGGGAGCCGAACCACCCGAAGCATTGGGTTCTTCTCCGGCTGCGGCATTCTCGGCTTCCGCTAAGGAGATTTTAGGATTGGCATTGGTGGCTGCCGTTCTCGCCCCAGCATTATCAGCAACCGCTTCTAGTTCGGTTTTAGTTTCAGTTGATGATTTATCTGTCACATCGGTTCTCCTATAAACTATTTGTTATACAAATGCCCAACAAATCTATGTGGCTACGGTGAACAACAGATTTTGCATTGCCTCAAGATCTTCATGTTGTGATCAAATCAGGATAAATCTCTAACGCTTGAGATGTTGTCCACCGTAGGTAAATAAGGATTCGGAGCGGGGTTGCCGGATAGCTAACGAACTTATCGAATGCCAGTGCGAGTCGTTACATCCGGGTTCTCATAAACAGGACGCTGTTCTGCTGGTTTGCGAGCCAGCCCAGCTAAACCGATTAAACCCAACAGACCCAGCCAACCCCAGTCAAAATCACGATCGCCCTGGGTTTCTGTGCCCTGGACGGTGGTTGTACCGGGAGTTGTCGTTGTGGTGCCAGTGGTACCAGTCGGGGCGGTTGTGGTACCACTGGCACCGGGCGCGGTCGTCGTGCCAGTCGTCCCAGGAGCCGTTGTGGTGTCAGTCGTGCCATAGGGAGAGGTGGTTGTCCCTGTGGTATCCCCAGGGGTAGTTGTGGTTCCCGTGGTAGCGCCAGGAGCCGTTGTTGTGCCAGTAGTCCCAGTGGTGTCAGTTGTCCCGGTTGTTCCAGTTGTATCTGTATCAGTTCCAATGGTTGCCGTACCACCGACTGTTGGTGAAGTTGTTGTATCCGTTGTGCCACCTGTTTGAGCAATAGATGCTAAAGTTGGTGACAAAACGGCGAAACTGACTGCACAGGCGCTTGTCCAAAGAATTTTCGTAACATTTAATGGCTTCATAGGTTTCCTCTTAAAGGCGATCGCTGTTAAGCAGAATAACCAGCCAATTTGGCGCTCACTTCCCCCTTAAGAAGCGATTCTTAATGAAGCGTACTTGTAGTCTGGAATACAATGTAAATCTATGGCTCACGCCCACAACGGGCTAAATTGAATGGCACTGACTTAAGGACATGCCTCACTCTAGTCGCCCCTTTTTCTGGTATACCCGTAGGGCTTTAAGCCCCCAATTCTGGAGGACTTTGAGGTTCGGCTCCCCCAGCATTGGGGGTTAGGGGTCGTTTGAATTATTATTTCAGTGACATTCGGCTAAATTTAATCATTCCGAGCATGTTCAAATTCGTACACATAAAAGAGCCGAATCAACCGTTTCAGCCCATAGCCAATGCTGACGCAGAAAATTGCTGCCCCGATCGCCCACCAGAATCCGGCGGGGGGAGCAGTCGCCAGCCGTGAAGCGTTCTCTGGCATTAATGGGCTTCGCATCGCGATCGCTCTGGCATCCAGCATGATTCCAAGCATAAAACAGCCGATCGCGGCTCCATAGGCAATGACTTGCCAGCGACGAATCGCCTTGAGGGCAGTTTGGCAACTGTGGCAATGTTGGGTATGGGTTGTCCAAACATCAAACAAGCGTTGTTTATCCATTTCGGCAGGGGGTAATTCTGGAGGACAACCAGCCCAGGGAATTCCACCACCCGCCCGATGCTTTAACCATTGGCGGAACGTAATCACCATCTTGTCCTGGGGATTCGGGGTAAAGACGGCATCGATCCAGTGATCGGGTTGGCGTTGCGCGAGAATCTTTTCCTGGTAATGGAGAAACACCATGTCTTGATGTAAGAATAGCGAAGCTAAAATATGTCCCAACCAGGCAGGCATTGGTAAGGTGAAGAACGCCAACCCTGGGGGTACTTTTCCCGCTTGGTTTTTGATTAAAACTTGACAGCCAATATGTCGGCACCAACCCGGACGGGTGGGCGTGGCATAGAGAACAAGAATTAACTTTCCTTCATCCGTATAGGTCGTCGTAATCCGCATTAAACAAGGGGGCTTGAAGTCGTGGATGGCAGCGGCGATCGCGGGTGGGGTAGGTGTAGTGACATAGGCAACGCCATCTTGGGTTGATAGATCTCCAATCCGCACCAGGTCAAAATATCGCGGATCCTGGTAACGGCTCCCCATAATGCCATGATGCGACACGGGCACATGGGCGGGATCGGCAACATTTTCCATGAACGAGTCCCAGCCATAGGGCAGATCACGGATATTCCAAAATAGTTTAACCACGCGATCGGACGGCTCTGCTAATTCGGGAATTAACCGGGGAGAGCGGGTACGACTCTCCTGAAGGGCTTGCTGTCCCGATTCTGCCCAGACCCAGAGGAGGCCCTGCCGTTCCTGGGTGGGGTAGACCCGAGCGCAGGATTTGGGATTGGCACAATGGCGGGCTTCCGTTTGGGCATCTTGACTTTGGGGAATGCGAACACACTGCCCCTGGGCATTAAATCGCCAAGCATGGTAAGCACAGAGTAATGTGCCATCGGGTTCCACGCGTCCTTCCGATAGGGGAGCCAGCCGATGGGGGCAGGCATCCTCAAAACAATGCCACTGCTGGGAACTATCGCGCCATACCACTAAGTTCTTACCTAATAATTGCAGGGCATGGGGACGGGAGGGATCGAGAAATTCAACAACGGCGATCGGATACCATTGTTTTGTCCATTGGAATTGATCGGCGACTGCCGTTTGCCATGCATCTGTTGCTACCTGTGGTAGAGGCTGGCTGGTTGGCGGTTCTCCAGACAAATTGACTTCAGTGGTCACAGCGATGTCTCCGAGTTGCAGACTTTGATGCCAAAAAATAGCAACTCTTTCACTATAAACGCGATCGTAGGCAACGTTGGTCAGTAGCCGACAAATAGCCAAATCCGCCGTAGCGGTAGACAGCACCCCTACAGACGGATAGGTTCAGGTGGGATTTTCTCTACCGTTAGAATTATTTCGGAGGTGGAGCCGCTTGGGGCAACACAGGTTTGTGATCGTCAGGAATCTGCGATGGAACACCGAGATATTTGCGGGCAGACTCTTCAGCAATCTGTTGATCGTTAGGATGGGTGAACTGCTCTTCATCCAACAGGTTATTACTGTGGGCTGCCTGATCACGCGTGGGAGGAGCGCCGTTTTTCCAACGGTATCTAAATGCCATGATTCTCTCCCTATCAATTAATAACAGCTTTGGCACCAGTCATCTAGTGCTATATATAGCTTATCTAAATTGCTTATTTGCACTATCTTGCTAGAGTGTGAACCAATCCTCAGTCATTAGTAAAATTATGTCTCAAACCAATGATTGATTTACTGTATTCTTAGAGTCCTTCCTAAGCTCAGTGCTAATTTCCGAAAGAAACTTTAAATTAATAGAAACTAAATAAATTTGATACTGCATTTGAATCAAATTTGGTTGTTCATGTCTTTCCTTGATGAGAGGAAAGAATTTAGAATCACCGCTTTAAACAAAGTTTATTGAGATATAGGGATGGCTGAGTCCTATGGATAATCATCACACTCACCTAAAAGATTTAGAAACCGTTCAGACATCGACCTCTGAACTGGAACATACTCAAACAGACCTTGCTTCGGAAGCAATAGATCTGACCCAAGAAACCTCTGCCTCCGAACCTGTCACCACTACCTTGACGACGGCTAGTGCCGGGATAACCGGGGCGGTCATTGGTCACTTAATTGGTAAACATACGGTTGGTGGTCGTGTGGGAGCCACGATCGGGGCTGTAGTGGGTAGTGTAGCAGGAGCCGCTTTAGGTAAAGAGGTGAGTCAGAATGACACGGTTGACTCTCTAGCTCATACCGCTAAGGAAGCTGTTGGAGATACGGTTGAGCAGGTTAAGACGGTGGCTGAAGATACCTGCGATCGCGCCAAGGATGTTGTACCAGGGATGAAAGCAACGGCTCCCGATCGGGATCAATCTGAGCCAGAGGCAGCGATCGGATCTACGGATTCTGCTAAACACGTTGAACCCTCGAGAGCCAGCATCATACCATCTGATCTTCTCTCAACCCATTCCGATGTCGTCGCGCAAACCCACTACCATGTTGGTTTAACCTTGGGGCGACAGGGAAAACTAGAGCAGGCAATTCAAGAGTTTCAGGAAGTGCTGGATGTGATGCCGGAATCTGCCGAAACCTATTACAACCTGGGAGTTGCCTTAAACAAGCAAGGGGATGTAGAACAAGCGTTGGATCACATGTATCAAGCCCGCGAGTTATGTGTAGAACAGGACAAAGTTCAAGGGGTGAGAATTGTTGACCAGGCGATCGCGGCAATCCGGCAACATTATCCTGTTTAACCAGCAACGATGGGAGCGAATAGGAGCCAGAGCAGTGATGGAATCTGGCTTCTGTGGTTGACCCGATCTGCTATGATTTCTAGGGTCGTTATCCGCGATCGCCCATGTCTAATTCGCCTCAGTTATTAACCGAATATGCTTGTTTTGGCGGCACATTAGGCTTTTATAGTCATCTCTCACAAGCCTGTAATAGTGAGATGAAGTTAGCGGTTTACTTGCCGCCACAAGCCGCGTCACAGCCCCTACCCGTTTTATATTTTTTGTCTGGGCTAACCTGTACTGAAGAGAACTTCATGGTGAAAGCGGGGGCACAACGCTATGCGGCTGAATATGGATTAATTCTAGTTGCACCGGATACTAGCCCTAGAGAGACTGGAATTCCCGGTGAAGCCCAAGACTGGGATTTAGGCAGCGGAGCGGGATTTTATGTGGACGCGACGATCGCGCCTTGGAATCAGTATTATCAGATGTATAGCTATGTCGTAAAAGAGCTACCTGAGTTGATTGCAGCACATTTTCCAGTGCGGCGCGATCGGATTAATGGCGTAGAGCAGTTATGTCAAGGCATCTTTGGTCATTCCATGGGTGGGCATGGGGCATTAGTGTGTGCCTTGCGGAATCCCCAACAGTATCGATCGGTCTCAGCATTTGCGCCGATCGTCGCTCCTAGTCGTTGTCCCTGGGGTCAAAAGGCGTTTACCCATTATCTGGGCACTGATGAAACTGCCTGGCAGAGCTATGATGCCAGTGAATTAGTATTACGCCAACAAATTCCCCAGCCCATCTTAATTGATCAAGGAACTGCCGACTCTTTCCTGGAATCACAACTAATGCCCCATCTGTTTCAGCAAGCCTGTGAGCAAGCCGGACAACCCTTAACGTTACGGATGCAGGCTGGTTATGACCATAGTTATTACTTCATTGCTACGTTTATTGCAGATCATATTCGGCACCATGCTGCCATCTTATCCAGGGCGGACTCGTAACCTACCCTGCCTCATATAGTTCTAACGGTAGACCATCAGGGTCTTTGAAGAAGGTGAAGCGTCTGCCAGTTAGTTCATCCAGCCGAATCGGTTCTACGGCAATCTCTTTGCGGGTCAGATCGGCTACGGTGGCATCTAGATCGCTTACAGCAAAGGCAAGATGCCTTAACCCACAGGCTTCGGGTGAGTTGGGGCGGGGGGGTGGAGCGGGGAAGGAAAAGAGTTCGATTTGAGTGCGATCGTTGACTTGCAAATCCAGTTTATAGGAATTACGCTCCGCCCGGTAGGTTTCCTGAATGATGGGAAATCCTAACAGGTCAACATAAAAGTGTTTAGAGTCCGCGTAGTTAGAACAAATGATCGCGATGTGATGGATGCCCAGGGTTTTCATAACGAAATGTCACTCAGTTCGCCATAATCATGGAGTAAGCTGATCAGCAATTGCGCCGCCGTTGTTTGTCCGGGATACCGGGATTGCTTCGGGGATAGTTGCCAGCCTAACGCAGTTTGCGGCGATCGCCACAGCTCCAGATGCTCGATCGCTGGATCGGCATAAAAACTAACACCCGTACTTTGTCCCAGGAGGTTAGAACTCCAATGGGTAAAGTGATCATGGCTGAACCGATGAATTGGAAACTGACCTGCCAACAGCACTCCCCAACCATCTATGGCGATCAGCGCTTTGACCTGTCCTCCGATCGCTTGCCAACCCCAGGCTGCCCCGATCGCCCCCACCACTCCGGCACTAAAGCTGATTATGACTAACGGTAGATGTTGCCTTACCCCATGAGTGGCTACACTAGCGCGATCGTGAAGAAATGCCAAAATATGGGGGCTAGAAAAGGCAGGAGTCGTCTGGGTCGGCACAATTAGGGGTGTTGTTCGCCAGGTTGTATGGGGCGGCAATTGACTTGTTAATCCCGCTAAAAAGGCTGAGGTGAAGGTCGGATCATGGATGCCGGGACAAAGAACGATCGTCATAAGGTCGCAATTTTTAAGATTGTCCTTGGGTTCTGGTACGGTTTATCTATCCCCCTAGAGGGGATATTGGTTTAGAATGGCAACAGTTATAGGGATGGGAATATTTCTCATTATTCGAGAAAATAGTTGCTTTTTCTAGCATTCCGTCCTTGAGGCAAACGAGCCGCAGACCTGATTAAGTGAGGGATCCAACGTGGTTGTTACTCCTGAAAGACTCCAACCCACTTCTGAAGCATCTACATCGTCCGATCGTGTGGCGGTCTTACTGATGGGGTATGGCGAAGTTGAAAGCTATGACGATTTTGCCAATTACAATGAACAAGCATTAAATTTATTAACGGCAAAATTTGCCCCTGTCCCTACCTGGATTTATCCGCCGTTAGCTAAATTACTGGCGGTGTTTGATCTGCATGAGTGGAGCCACCAACACGGTAATTTTATTTCTCCCCATAACGCCATTTTTGAACGGCAACGAGCCGGGATAGAAGCCTGTCTTAAAGAGCGATGGGGCGATCGGGTGCAGGTATTCAAAGCCTTTAACTTCTGTAAACCCTTTCTACCCGAACAAGTTATCGCTGAAATTAAAACGGCTGGGTTTGATAAACTCCTGATCTATCCCTTGCTGGTAGTCGATTCAATTTTTACCAGTGGCATCGCGGTAGAACAGGTTAACAAAGCTCTGGCGAATTTAAGTGATGGTGGTGAGCATTGGCTGAAGGGTACACGCTATATTCCTTCGTTCTACAACGAACCTGCCTATATTGACTTGATGGCGAAGTTAGTTGAAGAGAAAATTCAATCAGAACTGGCGGTAGCCCATTTACCATCGCAAACCGGCATTGTGCTGATGAATCACGGTTGCCCCCACAAAGCCAAAGGGTTTACCTCGGGAATTGATGAAAGCCAGAAGTTGTACGATTTAGTACGGGAACGCTTGATTCATAAATATCCCTTGATTTCGGTCGGTTGGCTGAATCACCAAACCCCTCTGATTGAATGGACACAGCCGAATGCCGATCTAGCGGCTCGTAACTTGATTGAACTGGGAGCGACCGCGATCGTTATGATGCCGATCGGCTTTGCCACCGAAAACCATGAAACGTTACTGGATGTGGATCACATCATTCATGGGCTGCAACAGCGCTATCCCCATGTGCGCTATGTGCAGATGGAATGTGTGAACGATCGTCCAGAATTTCTGCAAATGGTCGCAGATTGGGCGCACCCACAAATTGAAGTCTTGTTGTCAGAACAGGCACAGGTTGTCAATCCCAGTCTGGCTCACACGCACCATCACCACGACCATCACTCGCATGGTCATCACCATGATCACCATCATGGACATAGCCACCATCATCATTAATTCAGTTTTTGATGGTTAACGGGTCAATGACATCATCCCAGTGGTGTAGGACGTGTGTATACACAAGTTTGATTGAGGCTGGCTAGCCCCCTTTCTACTATGCTGTCAGGTTGTATTCTGGGAGACTTTGAAGGTTCTAATTCCCCCCAGAATTGGGGGGCTAGGGGGGCTAAATGCGATAAAATTTGTCGCCAACGTTTGCCTCAGAATAATGGTTTGAGATGACGAATCGAGTAGGTTTTAGGTGAAACTCCTGTCCAGCGTTTAAAGGCTCGGGCAAAATTGCCAGCATCCGTATAGCCAATTTCGGCAGCAATATCAGCGATCTTAGTAGTAGGGTCACGCAGGCGTTGAACGGAGTATTCTAACCGGACTTGTTCAATCAATTGGGAATAGGTCAAATTAGCGTGATTGAGTTGCCGTTGAAAACTCCGAACACTGACTCCAAGAATTTCAGCGATCGATTGGATACTGGGATACCCTTGTTTCAGATGAACTCCCAGAATTTGTCGCAAAGATGCTGGAAAATTTGTGGCTGGTGCTGATGAATATAAGGCTTGATAATCCTGATCCTGTTGGTGTTTTCCATACTGCTCAGAATTTCGTAACGGTAAACTCAAAAAGGTTTTAGGAACCGCGATCGCAGTTGCCTCTTGATTAAATAGAACTTTGGTATTGGCAAATACGGCAATCTGATCAAAGCCTGGAGTCGGGGCGATGGCTAGGTGAATCTCGATCGGTTGCCACTGAGAGTCTGCGGCTAATTGAATCAGATGAATTAAGCACACGACAGACCACTGTACGGCTTGGGGATAATGATGTTCTAGCCCGTTGGTAAAGTGGCGACATAACCAAATAATTTCTCCTTGTGGCTTTAACCAAATGCGATCGCCAGAATTGTAGCTGGGCATTAAACAGATGAGAGTGTTAATCGCCGATTGGAGGGTGAGTGAGTGACAGAGTAATCGTCCTAATGCACCTAAATTAGCAATGTGGGTTTGTTGTCCAGCTAATAAACCAAATGGTTCTACTTCCATTGTCAGAGCGGCATTTTCCATAAATTGCAGCACCTGTTTGAGGGGAAGTAGTGCTTCTGGCTCATGCAGTACAGAAAGTGGCAATTTTGCTTCTGCCAGTAAGCGGTCAGTGGGTGCATCTAGCTGCTGAAGCAGAGCCATCACTCCATGCATCACATTTGCCCGAATTAAGGGAATGTAGGTCATGGCAATTCTTAATCGGAAGAATTGACGGTCTAGTTTATTGCAGCAAAGATAGGCGATTTTTTCTTGTCATTGAATGCCAATCGCGTTTTCTAGTCTTCTATACGAGCCACGAAATTGACGAGGTGAAATGCCTGTCCAACGCTTAAATGCTCGGGAAAAGTTAGCAGCATCCATATAGCCTAAGTCAAAGGCAATATCAATTAACTGCCGGGTTGGGTCTTGTAGCAAACGGAGAGATTGCTCTAATCTGACTTGTTCAACTAATTGCGAGTAATTAAGATTGTGATCTTTCAATCGCCGTTGGAAAGTGCGAATGCTGAGCCCAGATGCTTCTGCGGCAATGGTGAGACTGGGATAACCTTCAGGTAAAAGGCGACGGATCAGTTGGCGAAGTGAATCAGCCACATGGGTAGCCGAGGCGCTTGATGGCGAAGTCTCTTCCGTATAGTCAAAAACAGCAGGTGTTGTTAAATAGCTGAAAGACCGCTTAGGAGTTGCTCCAATTCGATTTGGCTCAGAAAAATTGACGAATGGCAACACAGATGCATTCGCTTGCATAAGAGGGATGGTTTCCATTAGCAATATTTAAGAAATAGCTGATTTATCGATTTGCAAACAGCCGTTTAATTGGGTAGATCCTAAAAACCCTATTACATTTTCCTTTTTAAACTAAAAAACCAAAGTTGGCGCGAATGGACAAGAAGCTGCAACAACTCGTAAACATACCAAATTGGAATACCTGATTGGGCGCTGAAGCGACAATACATTTAAAGTATGATCTGAGTTTTGTAACTTATCTACATACTTGGAGATCTGCTTTATCCGGTTTCAATCAGGTATTTCTTTAATACTCAGACCCTAGATATCTGGAGAATTGAGCCATTCGCTTAAGTTTTGTGGTTTTGGCGTGAAATGACAAGAACTTAGGGAGTGCTTGTTCAAAAATTAAATAGGTTTTGGATATGAGTCAGTCTTGTTTCAACTCATTTGTCCTTGACCAGGAATGATATACTCCAACTTGAAAATCTATGATTTACTTGTAAGTCTAGCTAGTTTTATTGCTTTGATTAGCTATTTTAAGCCTAAGTCTAAGGCTCAATGGATCGGGCTAATCATGTATTTTAGGATTGACCAAAATCAGGTTGAAATTCTAAATTTTGATATTTGCTTTGCTTAACAAAAAATTATGTTGCCATTCAAATATCCGCTTATTTCTAAAAGAGTTGCTAGGAAAATCGCTTTTAGTTTTCTGGCAATTTTCACTCTGCTCGCGATCGAGATCTGGAATCTACTCGGAATCCCATCGTTTGCGATCGCTCATCCTGATTCTGCTATCAATCAGGCCCGTCACGCTCAGGAGTTAATCGCGCAATCTCCAGTTCCCAATGATGCTCAACCCGCCCCGATCGCGTCACCGACCATTTCTACCTCAGATACAGCGTTGTTATTTCAAAACGATCGCTATGCGGTGAGAATATTTCGGGAAGGGGGACAGGCTTATGTCAATGTCTATGACAAAACGAAGCAGGTTCAACCACTACAAAAAGTCCCTGTTTCGATTACGCCAGCAGGTGACCCTGAAAAAGATCCGACTAAATATGTGGCGACGATCGCAGACCAACAGTACATCGTCACTATTAACCCACTAGGAACTTCTGATCTAACTATTTTTAGGGGTGGACGCATTGCTTACCAACAGAGTAGTAATCAGGTCGAAGTAGCTCGCAAAATCCCCGGGATCTCTGAGCAAACGGAACCGACTAATCCTACCCGCGAGTTAGTCAGAAAAATATTCGTCAATTATGCCAAGTTAACTCTTTTTACATTGATGTTTTCGATGGGTCTGCACTGGACATTTAGGGATGTGGTTTGGTTATGGCAGCAACCCTCTCTGTTCGTGAGATCGCTCTTTTCGGTGTTAATTGCGGTGCCAATACTGGGTATGATCGTCGCGTTCATTCCTGGTTTAACGGTCGCCCAACGAATTGGCATTGGAGCCATGTTTAGCTGTCCTGGCGCGCCCATGATTCCGCTTAAAAGCCTTAAAGCTGGCGGACATCCTCAGTTTATTGGTAGCTTACAGTTCATGGTCAGCCTTCTAGCCATTATCACTGTGCCCGTAACGGCGTTAATTCTGGCGCAGTTTTTTCCCAATCAAGCCTGGTTATCACCGCAGGAGATTGCCAATCAAATCTTTTTTGCTCAGATCTTACCGATGGGACTAGGGGTTTTACTGGCTCAATATGCGCCCAAGCTGGCAGATGAGTTACTAGAACCTGCCAATAAGGTTGCCTCACTCTTGCTGCTACTGGTTGCGATCGTCCTGCTGGTCGTTACCCTGGATGACGTTCTTAATGCTGGATTCGCGGCTTACCTGGCGATCGTCCTCTTGAGTCTTGCCTCACTGGCATGTGGACATCTACTGGGTGGTCCCGAACCAGGGACTCGAACGGCTCTCGCCTATGCCACCGCCACTCGGAATGCGGGTCTAGCCATTCTCCTTGTCACCTTAAATTTCCCTAACCTGGACTACATTAAAGGCGGCATTATCAACACGCTCATTACCTATGCCCTGATTGCGGCAATTATTTCGATTCCCTACACCATCTGGCGAAAACGCAGCCTGGTTGTCATTGAAAGCGCTTCTTGAGGAGTGCAATCTCTGGATGATCTGTGGCTGATTTATCTTGCCAATTTCTCTAGCTTCATCACACAAGCGAGTTACTATGTCACAAAACAATCAAGTTCAACGGCACATCCTACCCATTCCCGATCAAACTCACTTCGGTTTAACCACCTACGATGCCAAAGATCCCGATACTCACTATCCACCAATTCGTGATTTACGTCCGCCAGTAGAGGCACCGAATGTTTTGATCGTCTTATTAGATGATGTGGGTTTTGGGGCATCCAGTGCTTTTGGGGGTCCCTGTAACACGCCAACATTTGAGAAACTAGCCTCAGCCGGACTGAAGTACACCCGCTTCCACACTACAGCTTTATGTGCCCCCACTCGACAGGCGCTACTGACTGGACGCAACCATCATTCTGTGGGGATGGGCAACATTACCGAAACGGCAACGGCTGCCCCTGGTCAATGCTCTGTGCGTCCTAATACCAAAGCGCCCCTAGCATTGACCCTGAAGCTAAATGGCTACTCCACTTCTATGTTTGGCAAGTGCCATGAAGTTCCAGTCTGGCAAAGCAGCCCAATGGGACCGTTTGATGCCTGGCCTACAGGTGGTGGAGGATTCGAATATTTCTATGGCTTTATTGGCGGTGAGAACAATCAGTGGGATCCGGCCTTGTATGAAGGGACAATTCCGATCGAACCTCCCGGCACTCCCGAAGAAGGTTATCACTTAACGGAAGACTTGGCGGATAAAGCGATCGCCTGGGTCAGCCAACAAAAAGCGCTGATGCCGGATAAGCCCTTCTTCATGTACTTTGCTCCTGGTGCCACCCATGCTCCTCACCATGTCCCGAAAGCATGGATCGAAAAGTACAAAGGCAAGTTTGCCCACGGTTGGGACAGACAGCGAGAAATCACCTTTGCCAAACAGAAAGAACTGGGTGTGATTGGTGCAGATGCCGAACTTACTCCCCGTCATGCTGAGATTCCAGCCTGGGATGAGATGGACCCTAAACTGAAGCCCGTGTTGGAACGGGAAATGGAAGTGTATGCGGCCTTCTTGGAACACACCGACTACCAGGTGGGACGACTGATTGAAACTCTGGAAGAACTAGAAATTCTTGACGACACTCTTGTTTACGTCATCATTGGCGATAATGGCGCATCAGCGGAAGGCACACTTCAGGGTGCTTTTAATGAAATGGCAAATTTCAACGGGATGGCGGCTCTAGAAACGCCTGAGTTCATGCTGTCGAAGATTGATGATTTTGGGGGACCTGACTCTTACAACCATTTCGCCGTTGGTTGGGCATGGGCAATGGATACTCCCTACCAGTGGACAAAGCAGGTGGCGTCTCACTGGGGTGGTACGCGCAATGGGACGATCGTTCGCTATCCCAAAGCCATTCAGGAAAAGGGCAGCATTCGGCACCAATTCAGCCATGTGATTGATGTGGCTCCCACGGTATTGGAAGTTGCCGGGATTCCGGAGCCCACGATGGTAAATGGTGTGCTACAAAGCCCCTACGAAGGCACCAGCATGGCGTATAGCTTCAATGATGCTAATGCTCCTGAACGGCATGATGTGCAGTACTTTGAGATGTTCGGCAACCGGGGTATTTACTACAAGGGCTGGAGCGCCATCACCAAACATCGTACACCGTGGGAAATGACCGGAATAACCCCTCCTGCCTTCGATGATGACGTTTGGGAACTTTACGACGGTAGCAAAGACTGGTCGCAAGCCCATGACCTCTCTAAGGAAATGCCGGAGAAGTTACGCGAATTGCAGCGCCAGTTTCTAATTGAGGCTGTCAAATTTAACGTATTGCCCCTGGACGATCGCGGAATTGAACGAGCTAATCCTGAAACGGCGGGTCGTTCCACATTAATTCACGGTAACTCGCAAATATTTTTTGCGGGGATGGGGCGATTGTCAGAAAACAGCGTCATCAACATCAAAAACAAGTCCTTCTCCATCACGGCGGAAATTGAAGTGAAAGACAAACCTGCCAATGGAGTGATCATCGCTCAAGGCGGCAAGTTTGGTGGTTGGAGTGTTTACACTAAAGAAGGCAAACTCAAGTTTACCTATAACGTCTTGGGCATCAAGGAGTTTCCCGTTGAAGCCACCGCTCCGATTCCTCAGGGCAAGCATCAGGTGCGCATGGAATTTGCCTACGATGGCGGCGGATTGGGCAAGGGGGGAACCGTTACCTTGTATTGTGATGGTCAATCCGTGGGCAATGGTCGCGTAGAAGCAACGCAAGCCATGATTTTTTCGGCGGACGAAACCACCGACATTGGTTATGAATCCGGGACTCCCGTTAGCCCGGATTACACTGCCCATAGCAGCAAGTTCACAGGCAAAATTCACTGGGTACAACTCGATGTAGGCAAAGATAGCCACGACCACATGATATCGCCGGAAGAACGCCTCAGAGTTGCTATGGCACGGCAATAAGTTACAGCAACTTTCAATTGAATCGGTCACACCGTTCCGTAGGGGCTTGGTATCGTCAAGCCCTCTACAGACCATTTGTGTTCTATCCATAGGAGAAGATCTGTAAGACTCAAATCCCACGTATGGAAATGCCTAGATTTTAAGGCGTGAGAATGCCACTCTAAAGCACCGCAACCAAGTCCATTGTTTGTTTTCAATAACATTTACCAGAGTTAGAACAATGAGCAATCAAACGCTGAGTCAAACAGAAGCTTACGAGATCGGCATTGAAGCCTACCACTACTTTTATTCGCTGATCTCAATGGATGTGACCCGTCGAATAACAACCAATTATGTCCCTGGCACTAAACCGGGCATGGGTCCGATGAATGCCTTTCATCACTTGCGAGCTTTTCCGCCTGCCGATTTTCGTGAAGTGGTGCGCCCAAACTTTGACACACTCTATTCCTCAGCATGGCTCGATCTGACCCAGGAACCAATGATTGTGTCTGCACCAGATACCCACGATCGCTACTACCTGTTACCTATGCTGGATCTGTGGTCTGATGTGTTCGCAGTTCCTGGCAAACGTACTACTGGAACGAATGCTGCCCATTTTGGAGTAGTCCTTAAAGGATGGCAAGGCACTCTACCCGAAGGAGTGCAAGCCATTGAGTCACCCACGTCCTACGTCTGGGTTATCGGTCGAACCCAAACCAATGGACCAAAAGATTATGCGGCAGTAAATCAGGTGCAGGACGGTTATCGAATTACCCCCCTGTCTGCATGGGGACAAGCCTGGGAACCGATCGCGGCGATCGATCCCACAGTGGATATGAAAACACCCCCCCTAGTTCAGGTCAACACCATGCCTGCGGCGCAGTACTTCAGCTATGGAGCAGAATTGCTCAAACTCAATCCACCCCACACCACGGATTGGTCTACAATCGCTCGTCTAAATCGCATTGGCATTGTACCAGGGCAGAGCTTCGATTTCGATCATGCTTCCCCTGTCATCAAAGCGGGGTTGGAGCAGGCAGTGGTCGATGGACTCAAGTTGATGCAAGCAAAGTTGCCAACTCTAGCGCGGGTGGTCAATGGCTGGCAAATGAACACCGACACAATGGGGGTTTATGGCAACTACTATCTCAAGCGAGCGATCGTGGCAATGGTCGGTCTGGGAGCTAACCAACCTCAAGATGCAATCTACCCGTTATGCTTAGCCGATGCCGATGGCAAACCGTTGGCAGGATCAAACAACTATGTGCTGCATTTCACCAAGGATGAACTCCCCCCTGTAGAAGCATTTTGGTCGATCACCATGTATGACGCTGAAGGGTTCCAGGTGGTGAACAAACTGAACCGCTTTGCGATCGGCGATCGTGATGACCTGAAATACAACGCCGACGGCTCCCTCGACATCTACATTCAAGCCAATTCACCCGGTAGCGATCAAGAATCGAACTGGCTACCATCTCCTGCTCAAGGGGTGCTGGGTGTCACCATGCGCCTGTATGCACCAAAAGCTGAAGCGTTGGATGGTCGATGGGTGACCCCCGCAGTTAAACGGGTATAGATTCACCTCTCACTGGAAGCCGCCAATCTGCGAGATGACGAAGTCTGGCTTACTACGAATGGCATCTTCCCACTGGGGTGGCACCCGCAACGGCACGATCGTTCGCGATCCCAAAGCCATATTCTCCGAGAACTCTGGAATCGAGTCCTCAAAATTCTGCTTGTATGAGACCTAATATGAACAACAATCATTTTCTAAACCAAATCGGCGGGGGAGTCCTTGCCCTTGGTATGACATTGGGGCTAGGCGCGATCGCCCCTATGCCCGCCCAGTCCCAAACATTAGACCCCGATGCCACGGAAGTCCTAAAGTCGATGTCGGACTACCTGGCTAAGACCTCAGCCTTCAGCGTTAACGCGGATGTAGATTCTGAGGTCATCGCCCGCACCGGGCAAAAGCTGCAATTTAGCAGCTACGCCAGCCTGGTGATGCAACGGTCTAAGGGACTT
This sequence comes from Pantanalinema rosaneae CENA516, assembly GCF_050753385.1. Taxonomy (NCBI): domain Bacteria; kingdom Bacillati; phylum Cyanobacteriota; class Cyanophyceae; order Leptolyngbyales; family Leptolyngbyaceae; genus Pantanalinema; species Pantanalinema rosaneae. The sequence continues at coordinate 48,558 of NZ_JBLZFZ010000022.1, read as the reverse complement.
TATTTCCAGCGGCGAGGTGCGTTGGCGGATGTCGAGCTGTTCTTTGATGGGAGTCAGGTGGCGCTATTTGGGCGACGCATTAACTCCTATGCTCGGATTCCCCTGAAGGGCACCATTGACAATGCCATCCGCACTGTAGAAGCGCAGACGGGCTTACCGTTGCCGGGAGCCGATCTGCTCTTTGCCAATCCCTACGCCGTACTGTCTGAGGGGGTGGAGAGTAGCACCTATATGGGCACTGCCTACATTGACGGGGTGGAGGTGCACCACCTGGCGTTTCGCGAAGCCGAGGTCGATTGGCAAATCTGGGTACAGACGGGCGATCGTCCCCTGCCTATGAAGTATGTGATCACCACCAAGTGGCTGACGGGTGCGCCCCAGTACGAAATTCGCCTGCGCGACTGGAACACCGAGCCGCAAATTGGCGCTAACCGCTTTACCTTCACTGTCCCAGCGGGAGCCTTGCAGCTAGATGCCCTGCCCGCTAGCCAGATTGAAGACTTTCAAAAGGCGCAATAACGCCAAGGCAACCAATGCAATTGATCTCGATAGCCACTGAATGTTGCTGGGACTTGATCATGACCCCCGATCACAGGAAGACCCCGATCCCCCCCGCCATTGCCTCGCCCGATAGCGATCGGTTGGCTATGGTACGGCGTTTGAGGGAGAAGCGATCGCAGCCTCATCATTTATTCTCACGTTTGGAGATTTGAACCATGAACTTAATGCAGCGTCTGGCGATCGCCGCCTGTGGATTCCTCACCACAGGAGCCTTGATTGAGGTCGGGTTGAGCGGTCAGATCATGCAACCCGTAGCAGCGAGAGTGGGTAGACCGTTGACCCCGGTCAGCGCGGCGGGGGTGTCGCGGCGTACCACTCGGCGAGTAATTCGGCGATCGACCGTTTATGTCGCCAGTCTGCCAAGTAGCTGTTCGACCGTGATCATCGAAGGGACGAGCCTCTACTCCTGTAGTGGCACCTACTACCAGCCCTACGGCACCCAATATGTCGTGGTCTATGTGGACTAGGGTTTTGTCTCTCCTTGACCACCCTGCTGGCGACGGCTATATCTCGCGCCATCCATCCCTTGGCAGTTAGGAGCGATCGCACCGATGCAAAACTATCCCCAAATCACTGGTCCTCGACAATCGCTGTTGCTGCTGGCTGGCACCTTCGTTGGTGTCGCCCTGACTCTGGTGATCATCACTCAGTTGCCCCTGGAGCAGGCAGCAGTGGTGAGTTCCATGAGCTTGGCGAGTTTAATTGTGGCTTGTGCTTATCTCTCCAAGCCGCTGTACTGGTGGATGGGGGTGGGGGCGATCGCGGGCATGATCATCGGACTGGGCGGCATCATGGCTGAACATTTGGCCAGCGAAAAAGAACCTGTTGATTTACATCTGCGACTGATTCTGGTGAGCAGCCAATCCCTAGCGGGAGTCATCTCTGGGGTGCTGGTGGGTCGCCGCATTTCCCAAGCCCACCTCCCCACCCTCAAAGACTTTCTCTCTAGCCTGAGTGCTGTCACCGTGGGGTTGTTTGCGATCGTGGTCACCTGGCGTTTCATCGTAGATGGGCTAGAACCCGCCCGCACCCTCTCCAGCCGCCTGAGTGCATCGACCACCATTTTGATCACCCTGTTGGCAATGCCGGGGGCGTTGGGCTACCTCCTGAGCCAACGGCGTCAACCGCCCACACACTAATGACCCAGCGTTCAGCAGGGTAATTGCGATCGCCAACCTATCCCTTACTTTCATCAGGAGTTAATTTTATGGAAACCCAAACCAACATCAGCAACACCAACGCAGCAAATACGCTACCAGATCTGTCTTATCTGGGCGGCACCCAGGCGATGACCCTGACCCCTATCATCGGCAATTCCAAGCGGGAATACGCCGAGGTGTTCATTCCGGGGGAGGAGGAGCTTGAGGATGGTGAACTGCGGGTGACGGTACTGGGCAGTGGTAATCCGTGGCCGACTCGTGCCCAGGCTTCACCCAGTATCCTGGTGGAGGTCGGTAATCCCCAGCGCGACCTGCTGCTGTTTGACCTGGGAACCGGTTCCCTGATCAACTATGCCACCCTGAAGCTACCCGTAAACCTGCTCGACAAGCTGTTTATCACCCATCTGCACGCCGACCACATGGGCGATATTCTGACCCTGAGCGGCAGCTTCTCCAAGGTAGGGCGAGCCGATGGGCCGGTCTATGTCTGGGGTCCTAGTGGCACAGCACCCCACCTCGGCACGCAGCATTTCTGCGAGGCGATCGAGTCGGCACTGTCCTGGGATACGGAAGCCGGACTCGGTCCCATCAACCCGGAAAGCATGAAGATCGTGGGCACCGAGTTTGATTTCAGCAAAACTGAGGTGATCTACCAACAAAACGGCGTGACCGTGACCTCGTTCCCCGTCGTCCACTGCATCAGCGGGTCTGTTGGTTATCGACTTGACTTCGCGGGGTTATCCTTCGCTTTTTCCGGAGACACCCTCCCTGGCTGGCCCCTGGTGAATGCCTGCAAGGGGGTGGATGTGCTGATTCACGAATGCTTCCCGCCCGCAGCGGCGTTGGCAGAAGCATCGGGGCTTTCTATCGAACGGGCAACGATCGCCCTCGAAGCCGCGCACACCTCACCTAAGGCGGCTGGCAAGGTATTCAGCCTGGTGCAGCCGCGCCTCGCTTGTCTCTGGCACACGCTGCTGTCGCCGGACGTGGTCTCGATGCTCTTTGCCGAACTGGGCGAGGTGTACCAGGGGCCGGTGCTCCAGACCCAAGATTTGACCGTGATCAATATCACCAAAGAGGCGATCGTCTCGCGTCAGGCAAAGGTAGAGAGCCAATTGCCACCGATCGCGGGGGAACAACGCGCCAGCTTCACCCCTTTCCAGATTCCACCTCCCGACTGGTGGGCAGAGGCACTGATTCCGCTTGATTGAGCAGCCTGATCGGTTCATGGGTAGCGCGATTCCCCAGGAAGGCGGACATGAATAGACAACTCACTCCTTAGCAAAGGACGAACACTATGAGTGCCCCAAATCGCCAATACCGCTACCATCTCTCGATGCTGAACACCGCTTAAATATTTGCAACTTTAATTAGTGTGGAGAGGAGAGCCAATGAATCTTCAAAATCAATTCGTACTTAATAAAAACCAGCGATCGCACTGCATCGGATTGCTACAACTGAGCTTGTTATCAACCGTATGTTTGAATCTCGCAACGGTTCTACACGCAGTTCCAGGGTTGGCATCTCCGACTGCGCCCATGACTCCGGCAACAGCGGTTGAGGCTACAAAGGTTAACCCTCTTTTAGCCGAAACTCCTACAACGGTTCAGCCTGCACCCACGATTACGGCTAATGACCCACTTTCCTTTGCCGGTGAAGGGGAGAGCGATGTAGCCGATGGCTTTGATCAAGTCACATCGGTGTCCCAACTCACGGATGTCAAACCAAGTGATTGGGCATTTCAGGCATTGCAATCGCTGGTCGAACGCTATGGCTGCATTATTGGTTATCCCGATAAAACCTTCCGGGGCGATCGGGCGTTGAGCCGTTATGAGTTTGCTGCCGGACTCAATGCCTGTATGGATCGGATGAGTGAACTGCTAGCGGCGGCAACGGCTGATTTGGTAAAAAAAGAAGATTTGCTAGTAGTGCAAAAACTGCAAGAAGAATTTGCCGCAGAGTTGGCAGTGCTACGGGGGCGCGTCGATGCGCTGGAAGTGCGGACAGCGACGCTGGAAAAGCAACAGTTTTCTACCACAACAAAACTTTCAGGGAATGCCATTTTCTCGTTAGCGGGTCTATTTGGAGCCGATGGCAGCAAAAACCAAACCGTATTTCAAGATCGGTTTAATCTCAATCTAAACACCAGCTTCACGGGGCATGATCTGCTAGTTCTCTCATTGTTTGCTGGAAATGTTCCTCTGGTTCCGCTCGGTGGTTTTAAGCTGCCGACAACCACCGCTGGAGGAGAACCGGTTACATCGCCTGAAGGTGCTCTGGACTCTACTTTTGGAGCCAACACGAACAATACCCTGACCCTCCTGGGAGGCGTATACGCCTTTCCCATCGGAAAGCGAACACAAGTGTTTCTCCTGGCCGCTAATACTGCCCCTTTCATCTTCATGCCCACCCTAAATCCGTTGGATAGTAAGGCGACTGGGATTGGTGCCATCTCTTTGTTTGGTCAGCACAACGCCATTTATAGCCTAGGTGCATCAGGGGCAGGAGCCGGGATCAATTACCACTTAAATCCGCAATTCCTATTGAGCGGATTCTATGTCGCGGATGGCTTGAGAGCCAATGATCCATCCAGTGGAAACGGTTTATTCAACGGTGGGTATTCTATTCTGGGGCAGATTACCTGGATGCCCAGTCCCAAATTCAGTCTTGCCGCTACTTACAACAATACTTACTTTAGTCCGGGACGATTTGGGTTTAACTACAATGGTTTACCCATTGCAGGTACGGCGGTGGCGAATACCTTAGCGGGTCAAACTCGGCTGGCTCCCGGCCCGTTTTTTAATCCCGCTCCCGTGATCACCAATTCTTACGGGGTTCAAGCTTCCTACAAGTTAAATCCTGGGTTTGTGATTAGTGGTTGGTTTGGTGTCAGTTACGCCCGCTTAATTGGGGAAGGCGATGGCACGATTCTCAACTATGCTCTGACCTTTGCCTTCCCTGATCTGGGTAAGAAAGGGAATCTGCTCGGTTTCGTAGTGGGGGCAGAGCCTTACTTGACCAACTTTGATGGTGGTAATCCTCAACGTTTCAAGACAGATATTCCTTGGCATCTGGAGGGCTTCTACCGATATCAGGTGACTGATAACATCTCGATTACGCCCGGTGTCATCGTTCTCACAGCTCCCAACCAGGATGCCAGTAATGGGGTTGATGTAATTGGCACAATCCGAACCACGTTTACGTTCTAATCTGAATATCTTTCTTTGTAAGGAACTAGCTGAAGAAATGAAAGTGGCAGAGCAAAGTCATCCTCTAGCAATCACTAATCCCAACGAAAATTAATCAATCTAGATCGCGCCTATGCTACCCTCTTCTAACGTTCCTGAACCAGAACCCTATAACCTGAATAATGAGTTAGCCAAAGAACGGACACGTGCCGCCGCCGATCGCACTTTAATGGCATGGATTCGGACTTCTCTTTCCTTAATTGGCTTTGGCTTCGGTATTCCCACGATCGTCAGAACGCTGGAAGCAACTCGGGTAGGAGCATATTTTAACCCTCACCATGTTACCAACGCCGTTGGACTGGCTTTTATTAGCATTGGTATGTTTGCGATAGCGACTGCCCTGAAAGAACATCACTATATGCTGAAGCGAATTCAGAGCGATCGCTTTATGTATAGCAGTTCTAGAACTACGGAGATTGTGGGGTTCGCGTTGCTGTTGGTAGGGTTAGTTAGTTTCCTGGGTGTGTTAATCAAAGCCATTAATGTTTAACGATCCTGGCATGAAATGACAAGATAGATTCGAGCGCTTTGACGAGAATAAAGGGTATCCAGATAGGTAGCGAGCCTATGGAAATGATGGTTTCTACCTAACATTTACGTTCGCTGCTAAAATCTGAAAATTTCTTCAGGCAAAGTTTAAAGCTGAGTCTGTATAGCTATGCGATCGATGTTGGCACTATGGAAACTCCCTTGTTGAAGTCACTGGTTAAAGCTCAGATTATCTTCCGGCGGTTCTGTTGCTGGAAGCCATGCCGCTCCTTGCCATTGGGTATGCTTTCAGCACTATTGACAGCACTTCCAGGTCAAGCGGCTGAGAAACTCACGTTCTTTTACGGTTCATTCGTACAATCTGTGCAGGTGAGTTCATTAAATGTCTTTGCTCAAGATGGCACGATTAACTCAGATCTAGAGTTCTATTTCAAATTGGCAAAAGCCGATACCAAGACGCAGCAGGAATTTCGTAAAGCCTTAACAGCCCGGTTGAACCTGGATCCCGTTTTGCTCTCGCGCCTGTTTTATAGCGAGTTAGGTGAAACAATCCTAACTAGCATTGGGCGATACGTTCAAGTCCCTCAGCAAGGCAACGGGATGCATGCGTTGCGGTCAGCATTAATTATGTCTGCACTCGACCCTGACGGCTTAACCCTCCTGAATTTTATCAACAAGTATCCTACCAATCTCTACCTGGATATTGGGCTAGGTCTACAAGGGGTTAAGAAGCTGGAGAAAGTGCTTCAGGCAACCGACTTCTTTATCGGCAAGATGGCAAAAATTTCGGCGAACGAGGCAGCAAGCAGTACATTGGATTATGCCTCTATGCCCGATTTACGTCAGCCAGGTTCTTACCAAACTCGCCAACAACGCTGGGTGCTCCATGATCAAAGCCGCGATCGCCAGTTCTATGTGATTGTGGTGCAGCCGGAACCGTTACCGCTAGGAAAGATGCCGGTGATCATTTTGTCGCATGGGCTAGGTTCTAGACCGGAAGATTTTGTGGAAAAAGCCCAACAACTGGCATCCTATGGTTTTGTAGTGGCACTACCCCAACATCCAGGTAGCGATACCGAACAGGTACAAAAGCTTCAACAAGGGCTATCCAAGTCATACTTTCTGGACAGTGAGTTTATTGATCGACCCAAAGATCTGAGCTACGTGATTGATGAACTGGAACGCCGCCATCAGACAGAGTTTGGGGGTAACTTAGATCTGCAATCTGTGGGAGTAGCAGGACATTCCTTTGGGGGCTATGGGGTGTTAGCGGTGGCAGGTGCAACCATTGACTTTAAGCATCTACAGCAAGCCTGCGATCGTCCATTTGCCTATTTAGATACCGCCCTCCTGCTGGAATGTCGAGCGTTGCAGTTACCGCGAGAACACTATAATTTTCGGGATGAACGAGTGAAAGTTGTATTTGCCGCCAACCCGGTGAATTACGGCATTTTCGGCCCTCAAGGACTAGGGCAAATTCAAATTCCCACGTTTATTGTCGGTGGGAGTGATGACCCAGCTACCCCCACTGTGTTTGAGCAAGCTCGGTCATTTCCAGCACTGGCTTCACCAACGAAGTACCTGGCACTGGTGGAAGGGCAAGCCCATGTTAACTTGGCTCAATTAGATGCTGGGGTAACGAACATGCTGAATTCAATTCCGGGGCTTAAACTAGCCCATCCTGATTTGCTCCGCGACTATGCTGATGGCATGTTAGTGGCATTCTTTAAAACCCACTTAGTCAACGATCTCCGCTATCAGCCCTATATGCAATCCTCCTATGCCGCGTATTTAAGCCGTAATCAGCATTTCAAAGTATTTGTCATTAGCCACAAATCTAATGATGCGTTCAAGCAAGCGCTGACCGAATTCAGAGCCAAACACGGCAGTTTAATAGAGTAGGAAGACGACCATGAATCTGTTGGCATTGTGGAATCCGCTAGGTTAGTTGGCTGGGGGCAGGTTGAGCCAGCCTAAATAACCTAACCCCACAAACAGCATTAAGCCGCTTCTCGTAACCGTTGGGTGGTTTGGAGCAAGCTTTCAACAAAGCGATCGAGGCGTTGGGATAGTTTTTCATCCCGCAAATCACCCTCGGGGGTAAAGGCTTGCCATGCCTGCCCGATCGCAATCTGGTCAGGGATCACCCAGGCATGTACCCACCGCATAATCGTGCGTAAATCATTTAAAGCATTGCTGTTGGATTGTCCGCCCAGAATGCTGATCAGTCCGGCAACTTTATCAGATAACTGATCAAAACTCATCAGATCTAAGGCATTTTTCAGCACTCCACTGACACTACCGTGGTATTCCGGTGTTACCAAGATCAAGCCATCTGCCTGCTGAAACGCCGATCGTAACCGGGTGACATCAGGATAATCGGGATATTCGTCGCTACCATCACAAAACGGCAGTTGCAATTCTCGCAAATCCAAAATTTCTACCGATGCGCCTAATGCCTCTAGCCGGCGAGCGGTCAGGTGTAAGGCTTGTTGGCTATGGGAGTCAGGTCGCAGGCTACCGGCAATCCCTACAAATTTAACCATGATTAGAAGTCCTATTTGTTCTACAGCCGTTCTTGAATGAATGCACTACATGTTCTCCCCAGAATTGGGGGCGAGGGGGCGAACACTGCTGTCAGTGAGGGTCATTCCTGGTAATTTCTACCATCACAATCCGAAACTGTGATCCGTTAAAGCAAACTCGTAACGACTACGTTTAGTCTAACGAAGTAAATTAATTTTTGTCAATTCCTCGATCGGTAGAACGGGCGTGTTGGAATTGTGAAGTCAATAGGCATCATTTCCACCGCGATCAGTTAATTCCTCCGCATTGTCAACGGTCAACTCCCAGAGAAGAAAGTTACACTAGATTTCTAGATACCCTTCCCGCTCCTTGCCAGGTTAGTCTAGAACACCTGAGATGAGTGGTCGGGTCGGACAGCAGGCGACAAACAATTACTATGAAACGGTTCTGGACAAAAGCATTGATGAAGCAACAACCACTGCGGGTTTCTGCAACCAAAGGATTAATCACCACCATCTGTGTGATTGCTCAAGGAGTCATGCTGAGTTTGCCAGTGATGGCGAACAGCCCCACCAAAATGAGTTACAGTGACCTGCTGTTAAAAATTAATGCGGGTGAGGTGACTAGCATTAAGGTCGATCCAGTGCAGCATAGCGCCAGAATTACTCTGGAAGGGCAGAATCCTGGCGATCCGACTCGGGAAGAAGAAATTTTACTGTTTAACAACTACGAGGAGATTACCAAAGCCGCTGTTGCCAATGATGTGCCGTTGGAAGTTAGACCCACGGCAGATAACAGCATGGTGATGGGGCTGCTGGCAAACCTGTTGTTGTTTTTATTGTTGATTGGTGGTTTGTTACTGATTATTCGGCGATCGACGAATGCTCCCGGTGGGCCCGGTCAGGCATTGAGCTTTGGCAAGTCTCGCGCTCGGTTCCAAATGGAAGCTAAAACGGGCGTGATGTTTGATGATGTGGCCGGGATTGAGGAAGCCAAGGAAGAACTGCAAGAAGTTGTCACTTTTCTGAAAAAGCCAGAGAAATTTACGGCAGTGGGTGCCCGGATTCCCAAAGGTGTACTGCTGGTGGGTTCACCCGGCACTGGGAAAACGCTGTTAGCCAAAGCGATCGCGGGTGAAGCGGGTGTTCCCTTCTTTAGCATCTCTGGGTCTGAGTTTGTCGAGATGTTTGTCGGGGTAGGGGCATCTCGTGTTCGGGATTTGTTCAAGAAAGCCAAAGAAAATGCGCCCTGTATTGTCTTTATTGATGAAATTGATGCGGTTGGTCGGCAACGGGGCGTTGGGATTGGTGGCGGTAACGATGAGCGGGAACAAACCCTGAACCAATTGCTGACGGAAATGGATGGGTTCGAGGGTAATACTGGGATTATCATTATTGCCGCAACCAACCGTCCGGATGTGCTGGACTCGGCATTATTGCGCCCCGGTCGCTTCGATCGCCAGGTGATGGTGGATCTGCCTACCTACAAAGGGCGACTACAAATTTTGGAAGTCCATGCTCGGAATAAGCGCTTAGATCCAGAAGTATCGCTGGAAGCTGTGGCTCGTCGGACTCCGGGCTTCTCGGGAGCGGAGTTGGCGAACCTGCTCAATGAAGCGGCAATTCTCACCGCCCGTCGCCGCAAGGAAGCGATCGGGATGCTGGAAATTGATGATGCGATCGATCGGGTGACGATCGGGTTAACGCTGACTCCCTTACTGGATAGCAAGAAGAAACGGCTGATTGCCTATCATGAAGTGGGTCACGCGCTGTTAATGACCCTGTTGAAGCATTGTGATCCACTGGATAAAGTCACGATTATTCCCCGTTCCGGTGGCTTGGGTGGCTTTGCTAAATCCCTGCCGAATGAGGAAAGTTTGGATGATGGGTTGCTGAGTCGGGCACAGTTAGTCGATCGGATTACCATGTCCCTGGGTGGCAGAGCGGCGGAAGAGGAAGTGTTCGGTCACGATGAGGTGACGAAAGGCGCATCAGGAGATATTCAGGCGGTCGCCTACTACACCCGGGAAATGGTGACACGCTACGGCATGTCCGATCTGGGGCCCTTAGCCCTGGAAACTTCCGGTGGTGAAGTTTACCTGGGACGGGATTGGATGCCGCGTCCCGCCGAATATTCGGAAGAAGTGGCTACTAAAATTGACCACCAAATTCGGGCGATCGTTTTCCGTTGCCATGAAGAAGCGCGGCGGATCATTCGCGAACACCGTCCCTTAATCGATCGCCTGGTCGAAATGTTGCTGGATCAGGAAACGATCGATGGGGATGTGTTCCGCAACCTCGTAGCCGAATACCAGGCACAGCACCCCGCGATCGAAGTGTCATCTTCACCTTCTTGATAAAGCTGGGAGAGGGCGTAATCCTGTCTAGGGCGATTGGCGAATCGCCCCTACTATCCATAGTTACTTACGGCTGACTCGACCCTGCCCGGTTTGTTCGGCATACATCGCTCGCAGTACCAGGGCAGGATCAACCCATTGACCGCCATACTTCAAGCCCCAATGTAAATGGGGCCCCGTGGTGCGTCCGGTCATGCCGACTCGCCCAATCCGCACCCCAGCCTGCACTGTTTGACCTTCCCAGATTTGGATGCCGCCGTCGCGATCGATCATGTACCGTCCCCCATTGGCACTTTCGACATGACCGCGCATGTGGCAGTATATATGTTCCCACTGTCCCGACTCCACCACGACGGAAGTGCCGCAGGCAGAATCATCCGAAACTTCAACGACTTTACCAGTCCACCAGTTGCGGATATAGCTGCCTTCCGGAGCCGCCATATCCAGACCACGATGGTATTCCTGGGTATAGGAACCGTCCGGAGCTTGCCGCAAGCCAAAGGGAGAGGTATAAAGCTGGAAGTTTTCTACGGGAAAGGAGGCTCCCTGCCAATTACCTAAAGCGATTGGTTGGGGGTGGGATTCGGTGGCGACGACGAAGGTTTGCCGGGTACTAAAGGTGAACAAACTGAGCAAGCTCATCCCTACAACTACCAATTGTCCAATCCGTAAGCTTGCTTTTGGTCGTTGCAGGGGTCGGCAGGGGAACCTGCGATCGCAGGCAAACGACTGGATAATCTGAGGCAGCTTCTGAATCAGTTTTTGATATGGCATGGGCGAAAGATCAATCCAAATGACTGTCCAAATGGCAATTCACTGGCTGTATGGTACTCCAGCTTCCTGGCAGCGAAACCAAATTTTTTCGGGGTAGTCAATGGGTAGGATGAATGGGTGGGACAGGAGAGATCTATTATCAAAAGGCAACCTAACAGGAGAGAACCAGGCATGAGACGATCGGGGTTTGGGCAACAGGTACGGGCACTCGCTACTCCGGGCAAATTGATTGGGATTGTGGTGACGATCGTCTGTGTGCTGTTGGGCATCTGGTTATTTCCCTTGCGGGCAAGTAGTCAAATTAATCCGCAGTTGAAGGAACAGGTATTACAGATCATTCGAGAAAATCCCGAGGTGATTCTGGAGTCGGTACGCTCCTATCAGCGAAAACAGCAACAAGCTCAGGAACAAGCGCGGCAGGCATTTTTGCAAAACCTGAAAACGAACCCCCAGGCGGTAATTGCTCAATCACCGACGACGGGGGCTAAACCGGCTAAGACGGTACTGCTGGAGTTTTCCGATTTCCAATGTCCCTTCTGTGCTAAAGCTCAGCCGACCTTGAAAGACTTCATGGCGAAACATCAGGATCGCGTGACATTGGTGTTTAAACACTTCCCGTTAGTGTCGATTCATCCTGAGGCAATGCCAGCAGCGAAAGCATCCTGGGCGGCAGGTCAACAGGGCAAATTCTGGGAATATCACAATGCGTTATTTGAGCAACAATCCCGGCTGGGGGATGCTCTCTATGGCGAAATTGCCCGATCCCTTAAACTCGATATAGCCAAGTTTGACCGCGATCGCGCTAGTGCGGCGGCAACGGCTGCGATCGAGCAAGATATCGCCCTGGCAGAGCAACTCGGGGTCGATGGCACTCCCTTCTTTGTCATGAACGGACAAGCCTTTTCTGGTGCGGTACAGGTGTCTGAATTAGAAGCCGCCTTGGCGGGGACTGGGCAAGAGCGTTAACAGCACCACTATTCCTCAAGCTTTCGTTCTGGAGCATTCGCCTTCATAATGTGACGGAGTGTTGCTGATGAGGATGTGCTTCGTTCATGACTCAATTTGTGGCTGCCAGATGGTCTTCGTTAGTTTGGGCTGTGCCATTGACTCTCTTGCTCTGGGGAACGGATGCGCTGGCAGCGATCGCGCAATCCCGGTTTTATAATCCCATTCCCCTGACTCCAGGCAAGCCAGTTTCTGACAAACTCTCAAATCAGGATATGCCGACGGGGCAGGGGGGATTTGCCAGGGATTATGTGATGCAATTAACGGCTGGTAGCCAATTGGCGATCGACCTGGCTTCGGATAACTTCGATAGCATTGTTAGTTTGATTGCGGGAGATGGGTCTACCATTGCCGAAAATGATGATGGGCCGGATGGTAGCACCAATTCGTTGTTATTTATTCGGATTACCAAAACGGGCACGTACTATATTCGGGTGCGATCGTTTGGGGAAGTGGCAGGTGGCTCGTTTACGTTGAAAGTTACTCTCCTCAAACCCCTGTAAGCCGTTATGAAGACAGGGAACAGTTGGGGAATCGTCCGGCTTTATTCGCGGCAACGATCGCATTCCGGCATTCCCACAAACTGCTGCCCGTTTTCCGGGATAACTCATGCAAACAAATCATCGGGCTGCTGGCTTGGGGAGCCTGGAGATATAGCTCGTAGGCGGTTTCTAAAACGCGATCGTTTAATGGCACTGACGGTTCCAATACCTTTGCCAATGACCCAAAATTAGCGAATGCTTCAAACATGACAACCTCCTTACTAAATCGGTTTGATATAAATTTCTTGCCTACAAACTATCAGGGGAGCCAGAACCATAACCTCCATCAGGAGATAGTAATGCCTATCCATCTCCAGAGTGGTTTAGCGCGATCGTTTACGGAGGATTTCTAACAAGGTCAAAAATGTCTGAGGTAAGGGAGCTTCTACCGCGATCGCCACTCCCGACACCGGATGCTGCAAGCGTAAGCGCCAGGCATGGAGTACCTGTCCAGTCAGATTAACACCGAGCGATCGCCCGGAACCATAGACCGGATCACCGACGATCGGATGTCCAATATGAGCGGTATGTACGCGAATTTGATGGGTGCGTCCAGTTTCCAGGTCAAAGTTAATCAGGGTGAAATTGCCTAACCGCTCCCGAATTTGCCAATGGGTCACGGCTGGTCGTCCGCCTTTCGTCTCCGGAACGATCGCCATTTTCTTGCGATCGACAGGATGCCGTCCAATTGGGGCTTCGATCGTACCCTGTTCGGTAGTGGGCGCACCATACACTACTGCCAGGTAACTGCGTCGGGCGGTTTTGGTTTGAAACTGATGTTGCAGGTGTTGGTGAGCCAGATCGGTTTTAGCGATCGCGATCGCGCCACTGGTATCTTTGTCTAAGCGATGCACAATGCCGGGACGCTGCACTCCGCCAATGCCCGACAGGGTACTCTCGCCGGTTGGAGTCCGACAATGCCAGAGTAGTGCATTCACTAACGTGCCGCTGGTATGTCCAGGAGCGGGATGCACGACCAATCCGGCAGGTTTATTCAGAATCAATACTTGGTCATCTTCATACAGGATATCCAGAGGAATCGGTTCCGGTTGAATATCGAGGGGAGTGGCATCGGGTAACGTCACTTGCAGCCGATCGCCGCTATGAACGGCAGCCTTTTTCGAGGTACAAATGGCTCCATTCAGCCAAACCTGCTGTTCACTAATCAGTTTTTGAATTCGCGATCGCGAAATTTCTGGTAACTGATCGGCTAAATAGGCATCCAGGCGATCGCCATCTTCTTCTACCCACAAATCAATCGTTACAGACACACGCTATCCTAAAAGCTAATCTGGTCGGGAAGGACAGGACGGCAATTTGCCAGTTGTCCATGCAGATTAACGACTGTACCAATAATCGCGATCGCGGGAGCGCCAAAGTTGGTGGTTTCGACCTGTTGCCCGATCGTGGCTAAGGTGCCCGTGAGTTCCGCCTGCTCTGGACGGGTGCCCCATCGGACTAAGGCAACGGGAGTGTCGGGCGGCAATCCTGCTGTTTGTAGTTGCTCCACAATATACGCCAAATTGTGAATGCCCATATAAACGACGATCGTCTCCGAACCATGGGCTAAGGCTTGCCAGTTGACGGCGGGACGATATTTTCCGGCTCCTTCATGTCCCGTGACAAACGTAACCGAGGAACTATGCGATCGATGGGTTAACGGAATTCCAGCATAGGCGGGTGCGGCAATGCCAGAGGTGATGCCGGGGACAACTTCTACCGGGACTCCGGCAGCGACCAGATCGAGCATTTCTTCGCCCCCTCGTCCAAAAATGAACGGATCGCCCCCTTTCAAGCGCACGACGATCGTAGCCGTTTGGGCTTTCTCAATCAGGAGTTGGGTAATTTCCTCCTGCATCATCGAGTGCATGCCCTTACGCTTACCCGCATTGATTTGCTCGGCGGCAGGATTAATCATGGCTAAAATCGGCGCACTTACCAGGGCATCGTAGACCACGACATCAGCACACTCTAATAGCGCTTTACCTTTCAACGTCAATAACCCTGGATCACCGGGACCTGCACCAACCAAGTAAACCTTACCAATTTGTGTCATAAATGCGCGGCGGGAAACTAATTCAATGGTCAACCACTCACCCCAGCATAGTTGGGCAGTTGAGGGGCAACTGTTAATGGATAACGTTGCGGTGGCGATTAAAGCTGGCGAACGGCTAGCTCTATCAGTAAGTCTGCCAATTCTGGGCTTGCTTCTAACGGGGGAGTCAGGTGCAGGTGCAAATCGGGAAATTGCGGCGAAAGTTGGGTCAGCATCGTTGCGATCGCATCCGTTGTGCCGCCGGGAAACAGAAAATACGGCAAGATCCCAATAGTACGGCATCCCACCTGCTGGAGTTCTTCTAAGCGAGATTGCAAACTAGGGGGGGTGAGCCAGTAGGCAGCCACCGCGCCCAGATGCTCTGTGATCGTGGCGATTGCGGCATTCGCTCCCGGACGACGACTGCCATGGGCCATCAGAATCCAGGCTTGCATTGGGAGTAAGGACATGCGTTCAGTTAACAGGCGACGTAATCTGGCATGGGTGCCCAGATAAGGCGCAATGGTGATTGTTACCGTGTCTGCCAGGGTTGGTTGAGCGATCGCCACTTCGGTGGGAATATCCTCCATCACATGCACACCGGGGGATAGAAAGACAGGCAGAACCCGCAGATGAGCCACTTCCTGGTTTTGGACAAATTCGGCAATCTGCTGATGGAGAGGAATTGGCGTACATTCCAGAAAGGCAGTACCCACAAGCGGCAATCTGGACTGTTCTGGGGCGGCTAAGGTTGGCGCTCCAAAACTACTGGAGGTGAGGGCAGCATAACTTGATGACGATCGTTCTACGCCACCCATGCCCATCGGATGCCCTGCATAGTGAATGCGTTGCCGGAACAATTCCGTTAAGGCGATCGCCGCTGCCTGAGAACGCGGGTCACGGCTACCATGAAAAACCAACAAATAGGCGGGAGAATGTGGCAAGGCGACGAAAACCTTAAAAAAATCAGTGTGTTTTTCTGATCCTAACGCCTGATATGGCTGGGCGCAGACTAATCCCATGTTAACTAATGGACTGAAAATGCCTGACTAGTGTTAGCAGATGTTGACCTGTTTAACCCGAGAATGTCCCCTAATGCCGGTAGGATAAGGGATCGAAGGCACTTCATTTTCGTTTAAATCCTCTCGACAGGGATCGCGATCGGGTCTAGACTTAAGTTCTGGGCTCTGATGCATCATTGGATACAAAAACTCTAGTTAAGGTTTGGTGAGGGTCTCCTGTGCAACTCCAACGTGTGGCTGTAAAACGGGCGTCGGGTGGTTTCGCATTGATTGATAGCTTGAAGCGTCATGGTGTGAAACATATTTTTGGTTATCCCGGCGGAGCAATTCTGCCGATTTATGATGAACTCTACAAGGCGGAAGCCGAAGGTGGGATTCAACATATTCTGGTGCGGCACGAACAAGGGGCTGCCCATGCTGCCGATGGTTATGCTCGGGCGACGGGGCAAGTCGGGGTCTGCTTTGGCACTTCCGGCCCGGGTGCGACTAATTTAGTCACGGGAATTGCTACGGCACACATGGACTCGATTCCCATGGTGGTGATTACCGGGCAGGTGGCTAGAGGCGCGATCGGCACAGATGCCTTTCAGGAAACCGATATTTACGGGATTACGCTGCCGATCGTCAAGCATTCCTATGTGGTTCGCGATCCCCGCGATATGGCTCGGATTGTGGCAGAAGCCTTTTATATCGCTAGTACGGGTCGTCCGGGGCCTGTGTTAATTGATGTGCCTAAGGATGTAGCGCTGGAAGAGTTTGATTATGAGCCCGTGGAACCGGGTAGTGTGAAGCTGCCGGGCTATCGTCCAACGGTGAAGGGCAATCCCCGCCAGATTGCCAATGCTCTGAAGCTGATTCACGAATCGACCCAACCGTTGCTGTATGTTGGCGGCGGCGCGATCGCAGCCAATGCCCATGCGGAAGTGCAGGAATTAGCCGAGCGCTTTAATCTGCCTGTAACGACGACATTGATGGGGATTGGGGCGTTTGATGAGCACCATCGGCTCTCGGTTGGCATGTTGGGAATGCATGGGACGGCTTATGCTAACTTCGCGGTGATGGAATGCGACCTCTTGATTGCCGTAGGGGCGCGGTTTGACGATCGGGTTACCGGCAAACTGGATGAATTTGCTTCCCGCGCTAAAGTAATTCACATTGATGTCGATCCCGCCGAGGTTGGTAAAAATCGGGCTCCCGATGTGCCGATCGTCGGGGATGTGAAAAATGTCTTGCAGGAATTGCTCAAGCGCAGTGTTGATGATGGCGATGTCGTAGATCCCCACCGGAATGCGGCATGGGTAAAGCGGATCGATCGCTGGCGGGAGGAATACCCGCTGGAAGTGCCCCACTATGCCGATAGCCTGTCGCCCCAGGAAGTGATCGTGGAATTGGCAACCCAAGCCCCCCATGCCTATTACACAACCGATGTGGGTCAGCATCAAATGTGGGCAGCCCAGTTCCTCAAAAATGCTCCCCGTCGGTGGATCTCCAGTGCGGGGTTAGGCACAATGGGCTTTGGGGTTCCCGCCGCCATGGGGGCAAAAATGGCGGTTGGCGATGAGCCCGTGATCTGTGTCAGTGGCGATGCCAGTTTCCAAATGAACTTACAGGAATTGGGAACCCTGGCACAGTACAACATCAAAGTCAAAACCGTAATTATCAACAACGGTTGGCAAGGGATGGTGCGCCAGTGGCAGCAGGCTTTCTATGGGGAACGCTACTCGTCCTCGAATATGCAATCTGGGATGCCGGATATTCCCAAACTTGCCGAAGCCTATGGCTTAAAGGGGATCGTGATTCAATCGCGGGATGAACTGACGGCAGGAATTGCCGAAATGCTGGCACACGATGGGCCGGTAATTGTAGAGGTGCGGGTGCGGAAAGATGAAAACTGCTACCCGATGGTGGCTCCCGGAAAGAGCAATGCTCAGATGGTGGGTCTACCGGAACATAAGAAGCTAGAGAAGCTGCCGGAAGTGGTGCAATGTAGCCATTGTGGGGCAAAGAATATGTCTACCAACAAATTCTGTCCCGAGTGCGGCACAAAGTTGTAGAAATCGCTTGGCGATTCTAGTGGTTCATGGGGTGGGCAAGTGGCTCACCCTTTATTATGAACAGGGATTACAACAGCAACGCTGCCCGCTCGGCCAGGGGCGATCGTTCGCCTTTAACTAAGGTGATATGTCCGGCTAAAGGCTCTGACTTAAACCGTTCCACCACATAGGTTAAGCCATTGCTGGCAGCATCCACATAGGGATTATCAATTTGATCTAAATCGCCAGTCAAAACAATCTTGGTGCCTTCTCCGGCTCGGGTCAAAATGGTTTTAACTTCGTGCGGTGTGAGATTTTGGGCTTCATCCACAATCAGAAATTGCTTGGGAATGGTACGACCCCGAATGTAGGTTAATGGCTCGATCTGAATTAAGCCATGTTCCATTAATTCCTCGTAGCCGCGTCGGCGGTAACTGGGTTTGTCTGATCGATCCTGAGTTCCCAAAATTAAATCGAAGTTGTCATAAAGAGGCTGCATCCAGGGAGTCAGTTTTTCGTTGACATCTCCAGGCAAAAATCCCAAATCGCGACCCATCGGTACGACCGGACGGGAGATTAATAGCCGACTATAGAGCCGTTCATCCGCAACCTTGTGTAAGCCTGCCGCGATCGCCAGCAGGGTTTTTCCAGTACCGGCTCGACCCACCAGGGTGACGAGTTGAATGGAATCCCGCAGTAACAACTCAAAGGCAAATTTCTGTTCCCGGTTGCGGGCATGAATCCGGGATACGCCGCTGTGGGGGAGCTTGAATAAGGGGACAATTTGCTGGCTGGCGGCATCCACAATGCCCAAAGCGGTATGGGTAGGATTGGCGGTATCTACCAGGGTTAATGCTTCATTGGAAAAAAATTCACCGTCGAGGGTGAGGCTACTCTGTTGATAAAATTGCTCGATCGCCGCAGAGTCTACTAATACCTCCGCTGTACCGGTATATAGTTCATCTACATCAACTTTATCAGTTTCATAATCCTCGGCAGCTAACTCTAAGGCATCGGCTTTAATCCGCAGATTGGTGTCCTTACTGACGACAACCACCGGACAGTCACAGTGCCGTTTCAACTCTAACGCTAATGCCAAAATGGCGTTGTCTCCGCGATCGCCCTCCAGTTCTGCCGGAAGTTCTGCCAGGGTTTCCCGATGACAGAGGGCAACTCGTAACATCCCACCCGACTTTAAGGCAATGCCATTGGTTAAGCTGCCCTGTTGACGGAGGGTATCTAAGCTGCGGGAAACCTGACGGGCATTGCGTCCGGTCACTTCGGGTTGTTTTTTAAACCGATCCAATTCCTCAATCACCGTGATGGGCAAGACCACATCGTTGTCCTTAAACCGCAGGATTGCCGTGGGATCATGCAACAATACATTGGTATCAAGAACAAAGACTTTCTTCATAACCCGCTCCTCAGCGAACCAGCGTCACATCAGGTTTTTAGCATGATAAATCGACTCTACATCGCCGTTGTCGGTTTTGGGCGGTATGTTGCAGGAGTGCAACGATTCTACGAAATGGTATCACTCAGTTCCACCACAAACCTAACTTCCTGATTGGCACTCTCGACGTAAATAGCTCCCCCCAACTGTTCTACTAACCGTCGTACCAACGCTAAGCCCAGTCCCGTACCACCATGTTTCCAGGGATCATGATTGGGAATCCGGTAGAATTTATCAAAAATCCGATCGCGCTCATCGGCTGGAAGTTCTACGCCAGTGTTACTGACCTGCAATTGGATGACAGCGTTGGGTTGGGTTCTGGCAAGAATGCGAATCGTTTCTCCTGCCGGAGTATATTTGCAGGCATTATTCAGTAATTCCATCAGAATGCGTTCGAGATGGGAGCGATCGCTGACTAAGATGGGCAGATCCTCTGAAACATCAAGTTCTAAGCGTTGCTGCTGTTGGGCAATTCGTCCTTCAAAGGGTCTGGCAATCTCGGCTAACCACTGGGTTAAATCAATCTCAACCAGGATTAACGGATCTGTCCCGGATTCCAGGCGGGTTAAGTCCAGTAGATCATTGATCAAGCTAATTTCGCGTTCACATTCATCTTTGAGGATTTGAAAGTAACGATCGACCTTGATCGCGTTCAAGCCTGATCGTAGTTGCCGGGGGCTGTCGGACGGGGCAGGTCGATCGCCAGTTGCTGGCTCAGTCAGGGATGATGCTGCGCCATCCTGACGGCGAGCTTGAAATAAGGTCAGTTCTAACATTTGAATCGCCATTTTGACATTAGAAATTGGTGTGCGTAATTCATGGGAAACCGTACTGAGAAAGTCATCCTTTAAGTGATTTAATCGCTCTAATTCCAGCACTTGAGTTTGCGCCGTTTGATACAACCTTGCCTGCCGAATGGCGATCGCACATTGGTTGGCAATTTGTTGGATTAACCGAATTTCTAAATGATTAAAACTGATGTGCGGCTGTTTAAATAGCCATAAATCTCCTAACACCCCCTGATCATCCAAAAGTGGACAGGCCAACACCGCATAACGCTCGGCTTGCAACCGCACCTGATCCACAGCAGTAAAACAAAATTGGGTACATTGCCCCTGAAATAATTGCTGATAGACTTCAGGGCAAGGGTTATCCTCTAGAGTGAATTGTTGTCCCTGGATCGAAGGCAGCGATAGATTGTATTCATGGGCAACTGTAAAGATGGTTAGTTCTGAGTTATAGATGCCTGTATCGCAACACTCTACTTGCAACCCAGTTCCCAACTCGTTGACGACTGTATGCAAAATTTGATGTTCATCTAAACTATCGCGAACTTTATCGGTAATTCGCTTGAGGAGGGCTTCAAATTCCAAGGACTGCTGTAATTCGGCGGTGCGATCGCGGACTTGTTGTTCCAGGGTAGTGTTAATGGCTCGCTCGGCGGCGGCTTGTTGTCGAAGTAATTCTTCTGCTTGCTTGCGGTCACTAATATCGTGGGCGACCCATACCACTTCCTGGGCTGAGAGCGGTGACACATTGGCAGAAAACCAGACCGTTCGACCGTTAATCGCCAAATCATACTCCAGATGAATGGTTTGCTGTGTATCCAGCGCTTGTTGAATTACTTTTATCATCTGAGTTGCTGTGGCAATTGGCAACATATCCATCATTGCCTTGCCCATTAATTGCTCAGAGGGATGACATAACAACAGGGGGTTGTTCGCAACTACCTTGAGATAACGCCCCTCGCGATCTAACTTGAGTACCGTGTCATTCATGGCATTGAACAGGGCTTGCAACTCAGAATTGGTTTGAGATAATTCCAACTGAGTTTGTTTCAAGTCAGTAATATCGAGCGTCGTCCCAAATACCCGAATGAGTTCCCCCCGATCGTTGCAAATGGGTCGTCCCTGTCCCAGGGTGTAGCGAATCGAGCCATCAGGGCGCACAATGCGACACTGGAAGTCATAGGGTTGCTTGGTAGCTATTCCTGTCTGGACAACGCGATCGCGGTACTCCCGATCGTCCGGATGCACCAGATCACTGAGCTGTTCAAATGTGGGCGCAGGTTGCTCGGAAGGTAAGCCAAAAATCCGAAACATTTCGGCTGACCAAGTGACCTGGCGTGTGGTGACATCAAACTCCCAACAGCCCACATGGGCAATCTCCTGCGCCTGTGCCAGAGCGGTTTCACTTTTCCGGAGTTGTTCCTCTACCTGTTTGCGTTCCCTTACCTCTCGTTCCAGTTCTTGGTTAGTGGCCTTTAGCTGACTTGGGTTGGGCAGGGCTAAGGCTTGGGGCATTAACTGGATCAATAGAATTGCTGTATAGATGGAAATGGCGGCTGTAATCGCTTTTACAGTTCCTGATAACCCATAGGTGGGATACCAAAGCGTCCATGCGTCTAGTAAATAAGTTGTACTACAAGCGGTAATCACTAAGCTGAATAAGAGCAATATCCAGACAAAGGGTAGGTCAGGACGACGGCGGACAAAATAGAGCAGGACGATCGCGATCGTATAGTAGGCAAGGGCGATTAGACTATCGGCACCAAGATCCAGCCAGACCAGGAGTGATTGCCTAAGGGGATAGGTATGCGGCATGAAGAAGCCTGCCATGCTTAAGGGATTGCCGCTGTGCTCTAGCATAATCCAGCCTCCCATGTCCAGCAGAATCCAGTGGAGTGATGCTTAGGGGTCATCCTGCCCTACAATCTAAATGACTGTATAAAATTTATACAAAGCAAATTATATCCTGCCTATCTTTAGGTAATGCGACTTCTGGCGTTAGCCTCAGTCCCGTTCCTGGATGCTACCTGCTAAACCTATATTTTTCACAGACAAAGATAGAAGGGTATCATTTATTACAAATCGTTATGCAGAGAGATTGATCCACCCCCATTCACCTGAACTGGTTATGTATAGAGAAATTGTTTAAGAGGATGTTTTAAAGGTTCTTTTGCGAGTCGCAACAGACACGCTCCCCCTAAATCCCCGCGCTCCGCGCCGCTAACGCTAGAAAAAAAGGGGGACTATGAGAATGATTCCCCCTTGAAAAGGAGGGTTAGGGGGGATCTCTGAGTGCTTAACACTTTTCAAATACCTTCCAAGACCTTGCCTTTAGAAGTTCTCCACTTTTCCCGTTAAGCTAGGAATTGGAGGTTACCTTGGCTAACGATCGTCACTGGTTAGGAGATTTCCAGAATAGAAATTACCGGACAATTAGCGATATTTGGTAGGGGCGAATGGTGGTATAGCCTGATGGCATAGCGACACTATCGTCCTTACAAAGGTAAAAATTTTCCTGAAAATCTCCTTAGATGCTTGTCATCTGATGCAATTTTCCAGCTAAATTATTGCGATAACCAAGGCTTTCAAGTATTTTTATTTAGCCAATGATGTCAATGTTAATCGAGGAGGAGCCCACTGAGTTGTAACATACCTAACCCTGCCCATGAGTAGATAGAATCCTGCTTTGATGCCATAAAGCGCTAGCATAGCAAAGCATCTTTAATTGTGTCAGGAGCCCTGATTTTTCCGCCTCGATCAGATTTATGATTTTAGTCCAAATTCATCTAAATTCTTACTGTTATGAAGTGCAATTAACTTCTCCTGTTCAGATTTCGGATCATGGCAGCAATCACTCTTCAGATCATGGTAAATCGTAATCCTCAGAGCGCCGCTAATTCTCTTGAAAGCTGCTTGATCTTGATTGCTGATGATGATCGATCTACGCGGATGCTGCTCAGCCAGATTATGCAACAGGAAGGATACCAGGTTGTTGAAGCTGTCAATGGGGAGGATTGTCTGACTGCCTATCAACAGTTTCAGCCGCAAATTATTCTGCTGGATGCCATGATGCCTGTGGTGGATGGGTTTACCTGCTGTGAGCGGATTCGTACATTACCCAATAGTGAATCTGTGCCCATTCTACTGATTACCGCTTTAGATGATGATGAGTCCGTCGATCGCGCCTTTGCCGCCGGGGCAACTGATTACATCACGAAACCGATCCATTGGGCGGTATTACGTCAGCGAGTCCGACGACTCCTGCAAACCCAGCAAACGGCGATCGAGCTAGAGCGGCGCAATGAACAAGAGCGCTTGATCTGGAGAATTGCTCAACGGATGCGGCAATCATTAAACCTGAATGACATTTTGAAAACGGCAGTCTGGGAGATGCGGCAATTGCTGCACTCCGATCGAGTGCTGATCTACCGGGTTCAGGATGATCGGATGGGACGGGTGATTATGGAGTCGGCAGCAGCCGGATTGACCTCGATTTTGGGGCAGTGCTACTCGTCTGAGATGATTTCTGATGATGATTTTCAGTTGTACTGTCAAGGGCAGATTCGGACGATTAATCACATTGATTCAGAATTATCTTCTCCAGTGTTAATTCAATTTCTTCAGCGCTTAGGGGTTCGTGCCAAAATTGTGGTGCCAATTCTTCAGGACGATCGATTGTGGGGGTTATTAATTGCCCACTACTCGGAAACCCCTCGGCTCTGGCAAATCTGGGAACTGAATCTGTTACAACAACTCTCGACTCATCTCGCGATCGCGATTCGCCAATCTCAGTTTTACCAGCAGGTACAGCAATTTAATGCTGACTTAGAAACGATTTTAGAAGAACGTATGGTGGAACTGAGACAACGTACTATTACCCTTCAGCGATCGCTAGACTTTGGGGCAACCCTAATGCGGATTACTGAGCGGGTGCGCGATAGTTTAGATGAACGCCAAATTTTGCAAACGGCGGTTCAGGAAGTGGTGTGGGCATTAGATGCCGGGTGCTGTAATTTAGCACTGTATGACCTGGAGCAGCATGTGTCTAATGTGGTGCAGGAATATAGTGCTTCGATTCCGGGCTATCAGGGGCGAGTGTTGGAAATGTCTGGTTATCCTGAGATCTATCAACAGCTACAACAGGGGCAGAGTTTTCAATTTTGTTCGATCTCACCCAGTACCGAACGGGGACAGGTTGCCATGTTTGCCTGCCCGATTATGTATGGGGAGCAACCGACGGGAGATCTGTGGTTAATCAATCCTGCCGATCGCGTGTTAACTGATCTGGAAATTCAGCTTGTGCAACAGGTGGCGAATCAATGTGCGATCGCCATTCGACAGGCAAGGTTGTATCAAACGGCGCAAACTCAAGTGCTGGAATTAGAGCGATTAAATCACTTAAAGGATGACTTTCTCAGTACAGTTTCCCATGAATTGCGATCGCCAATTTCAAATATGCGGCTGGCGATTCAAATGCTAGAACGCTTTATGGGTGAAGGTCGGGATCAACGCGATCGCTCGGGTGTCAATAATGCTGATGCCACCAAAGGCTTTACCTACCTGAAAATCTTACGGAATGAATGTGAACGGGAAATCGGCTTGATTAATGATTTATTGGATTTGCAACGCTTAGAGGCTGGTTATCAACGCTCCAACCAAGATTTGATTCAACCATCGGAACTGATTACAGAAGTGGCTGAACTCTATCAACAACGGGCACAGGAACGACAACAGCAGTTAGTGATTACGATCCCGCCTGATTTACCTGAAATTATTTCTGATCTAAGCAGTCTAAAACGGGTGCTGTCAGAACTCTTAACCAACGCCTGTAAATATAGCCCGCCTGGTGGGACGATTACCATTCATGCTCAAATGCAATTTCCCCATCTACAAATTAGTGTCAGTAATTCTGGCGTAGAGATTCCGACTCAGGAACTGGCGCGAATTTTTGATAAGTTTTACCGGATTCCCAGTGGCGATCCCTGGAAGCAAGGCGGTACAGGATTAGGGTTGGCACTCGTTCAACGCTTAGTCAACCATTTGCATGGCACGATTCAAGTCAGCAGTAGTGCCGGACAAACCTGTTTTAGGGTGGATTTAGACATAAATTGTCAATAGTTAGCGTAGCGCTCCTTGAGGGTAAGGCGATCGCGAGGGATGCTTGCTGGTAGTCGATGATCCGGGTGGGGTTAGCCGCTCCATTGCCACGATCTGAGGAATTCTGGACAAAACTGTCCCTACCGCATCTATGGTCTGATTTAGTTCCTGTTCCTTAACATAATGACGCGTTAACTTGACACATTCAGCGATATAAGGGATACAGGAACCAATGCGGATTACCGCTTAATAGTGACAGCGATTGCTTCGATAAGAACTTAATCGTGTGACCGGGAGGAGTTGAATTATGTCTTTTGCGTCTCAATCAGCACAACCTACCTTAGCCTTTGCCTCTCAGCCATTTCGCCTCAAACGCTGGCTCCGTAGCTGTTTAATCGGTGTCGGTGCTAGTGTGCTTTTAGGCACCAGTGCCCATGCCGCCGATCGCATTATCCTGACTTACCAGGATGTGCAGACAACCGTTCCTGTTTCAGCGATCGCTAACTTTGCTACGACGGGTCAGGTCAGTGGTGATCTGCAAGAACTATTCCAGAAGTATCCCCGAATCCAACAAGTGATTCGAGATTTGCTAACGAGAGAAATTCGGGTTAGTCCTTCCTTTGTTGAACGCACTTTAAAGAGTTCTACGGGTGAGTTTGTCCTGATCCAATTGGATAAGCTAATTAATACCTCTAGTGCCGGAGCGGACATTGAGATGCTTCGTAATACATTGGTTGAGGCTTATCAGGATAACAATGCGTTCTCCCTATTAGAGGTGCTAGAACGATTCCCCGTCAATGATATTCGGGTTGATCTAACCAGCCTGGAGCGGGTTTATACCGATGTCAGCACATTCGTAGAACGGATTCAGCCAGCTTTAGAAGTGGCACGCGAGTTCTTGCAAAACTATATTTGTGATTGCAAAACCCCTAACCGCTAGGCAGGGTTTGATTCCAGTTGCAGTAGTGGGTAAGCGGGGTATGGCGATGGCTAACCTGAATGCTTAACCTACTGATCACAAATGACTTAGTTTTTCTGCTGACATCACTTCATACCAATTAATTATGACGTTATTATCTGCATCTCTTGACGATCGCCGCCGTCAGAGGATCGCTAAAGCGATCGGGATTAGTGCGGCTCTGGTATTGGGAGTCAGTGCTGGCTTCGGTACAGCTAAACCTGTAGCAGCGGCAGAACAGTTTGTCTTGACCTATGGGCCGTTTGCCCGATCGATCTCAATTAGTGATCTGCAAACCTTAGCGGATACAGGTGTAGCACCGTCATCGCTCCAACCCTATCTGCGTCTGGCTAGAATTAGCCCTGAGGCACTACGGACAGTTTTAACCAGAGATCTAGGAGTTAGTCTACGATTTCTCGATCGTTCGCTTAATTCGCTCCCTGGAGAGTTTGCTCTGTTTCATCTGGGTAAACTGATTCATTCGCCGGAACGGGTAGCCAATATTCAGGCCTTGCGATCGGCCTTTGTGCTGTCTGCGGCTCCCGACAATCGCTTAACCCTGCTGGAATTTCTGGAGAATTACCCGACGCGATCGGTCTATTTGGATGGGGTGAGACTGGCATCCGTTGCCCGTCAAGTTAGCCGAGTGGTGGGTGATGTGCGGGCTCGTCTGGAACCCATCATCGAAGGAGCCAAGGAATTTCTGGGCGGCTTTATCTGTGATTGTGAAGGAGATAACCAAAGCTCTCTCATTCCTGCTGAGGATCAGCAAGCCATGACCACGGGGTTTGCGGAAACCGATGCCTTTCTCAAAGCCCTCAGTTGTCCCAGTTCATTGCCAGAGACATTGCCCTGAGCCTCGGAAGCTAATAGCACTTAAACACCGCCTGTAACCCTAATGATATTGAGGTTACGGGCGCTTGTAGTGGCTATGGTCGCTTTGCTGCTTCCCAAGTCAGAGGCGAACTGAAGTGGGTGTTGTTATGGTGTGAGTGTTGATTGTCAAGACTGGCGATGCATTACCCTTCAGCCCCCTGGCATTTGCAAGGCTACGCGATGCAAACCCTGCACTGGTTGGATATCGATCGGGTTCGATCGACGATTCCGGCTGATCTTAAGATTGTGTCCCTATTGCCTGGGAAGACGCTGGGCAGCATGTATCTTGCTAACTATGGTCAAGGCTCCTGCCTGGAATACAACGAGTTAATTGTTGTCAGTGGGTTGGTGTATCAAGGTTGGCAATGGGGAGCCTGGATTTCTCACATTTATGTGGATAATCCTGCCTCGGTAGCGGGAGGACGAGAGATTTGGGGGTTGCCGAAACAGTTAGCGCAGTTTACCTGGCAGGGCGGCGATCGACCGACCGTAGAGGTCAAGCAAGGGGAGCGTCTGCTTTGCTCACTCCAAGGACAACCGCGATCGGTGAGAATTCGGGTTCCGATCGCCGCTCCAATTATCAGTCAAATTCAGACGCAGTTCTGCACATTTAGGGGACAGGGAACACTGAACTGGCAGTGGATGGACAGTCATTTGACCGTTCCAAAGGATAGTCCGTTTAGTTCATTGGGGTGCGATCAAGCCTGGTTAGCCTGGTATAGCCAGCCATTATCATTGACTATTCACGCCCCAATGACTCATGCTGGCTAGATGATTTACAACTTTGTTTTCATTTGAGCGACAACTTTCGTCACCGCGTCATCGGCAGCTTTGCTGAGAATTTCGTCCGTATCGCTACTACTGCTGCCACCACTCACCCCGCGAATGGAACCACTCGCGCTATTCGTTTCCGCTTCTCCTAAGCCTTCCATCGCGGCAATAATGTTTTGGCTATTGGTGTCGATCGCTCGCGCCGTTACTTGCACTACGGCTTTAGTTTTCTCAGAACTACCGCCAATACCTAAAAAGCTACCACCTGCCCGCTTGCGTTCCACATTAAAGCGAGTGACAGAGCCAACAATCACCGCATCTACCCCTAACGCCTTACCAATTTTCACAGCAGTCGCTTCATCAATATTGCCACTAATCCCGTGATCTCGCATATAGTTTTCCAGGGCGCTGCGAGAGGTGATCACAAACGTGCCATCATTCACCAGTTTGTTGGTCAGCAGTTCGCTCATTCCTCGTGAGGCACCACCACCCCGGTAGGCATACCAATAGCTGGGATCACTGGTGTTCGCAAAGTCAAAATCCACGATCGCAATCTTCTTCTTAGTTGCCGGTTGGGCGATCGCGCTTTCCGATACAAACAACGGTATCAAAGTGGGGGTAGCGGCACCTATAAGCAGGAGTAACCCTAAAGATAGATGAGTAAAGGTGGTTAGGAGGCTGGGCTTTCTCATGGTTTGGTTTCTCGTCATGATGGTTAACACGATCGGAAATATAGCTCTATCAGGTGGCAGGGAATTAGGTCGAACCAGGTGATCCTGCCATTCAAACCGCAACATCTATAACATACGGGTTGACCCTGACTTAAAAACAACGCCTGACCGGGTGATTCCTGATTGTTCAGCAAAACCGACTTTGCTGTACCGCTTACTAGCTAGACTTGACAACTACAGTTTGCAAATTTAGTTTATCTATGTTGCATTTTCGTCCAATGGATGTTACTATAGTACGCATGAACTGAAGCTTGCATTAGTAATGAGGAATCTTCATGATCCAGGTTGCTGTAACCGATAGTAAAGCGAAGCTACTGGAAGCCTTTCAACAACTCCTGGCAGACCGACGTAAGATCGAATCAAAAGTGGCGACAAAGGCAGAGGAAGCTCGCCAACTGGAAGACCAACGTATCTTAGCGATCGCGTCGCAATATACGGCAGATAGTATTGTCCGGGGTTTGGCAGATCTCAGATTAGAGTTTAGTCAGGTGGTGAGTCAGCTATCGACTCAGCTATCGACTGAGAACACTAAACTGGAGGAATTACACCGGGCGATTGCGGTCGAAACAGACCATCTCGATACCCTGCGTCAAGTGCGGATTGTGGCAGATGCGCTTCATATTCTGACCCAGGAACACCAGGAGAAACTCGATGCTCTACACCATCAAGCAGAGAGCGATCGAGAACAACTGGAAAAAGAGATGGCTGAAACACGCAAATCCTGGCAACAGGAACAGGCAGAGTTCGAGGCGATTCAATTGGAGCATCAATCATTGCTTCAGCAGGAACGGACTCGCCAGGAAGCAGACTATCACTACGATACGGAGCGATCGCGCAAATTGGCGATCGATGAATACGCAGCCAAGCAACGGCAGGTGGAACGAGAATTGGCAGAAACTGAGCAAGCTAAAGCCAAGCAATGGGCAGAACGAGAACAGCGTTTGGCAAGTCAGCAAACCTTGTTGGCAGAGTACCAGCAACGAGTGGCAGCCTTTCCCGCCGAACAGGAAGAAGCGGTTAAAAAAGCTCGGGAAGAAGGAATTCGAGATATTCACCAGGATGCGAAAGTCAAAGCGGATCTGCTGGAAAAAGAATGGGAATCAACCAAGCAGGGCTACGAACTGCAAATTCAAGCGTTGGAAGCCAAAGTTCATCAACAAACGACCCAGATTGCCGAAATTTCTACTCAACTGCAAACTGTTATGCAGCAAGCTCAGGAATTAGCCATGCGAGCTTTTGAAACGTCTACTCATCGCAGTGCTACCTAAATGCTTCCGCAACGTCTTCACCATGCAGGACTAATTTATGGCTGTCAAACGACCCAGTGAGAAGAATACCAAGGCGGAAATTCTCACCGCTTTTAATAATTTATGGAAAGAAAAGAAGGAATTGGAAGCTCAATTCCAGGCGGCGAAACAGGCTGAATCTAAGGTAACAAGTGCTAAAAACACACCTGATGTAACTCCTATGGCAACGGTCACTACAACACAACAACCGAAGATGGAGTCAATGATTGATGAGTTAACTCAGTTACAACTAAAATTCGGGGGAGCCATTAGTGATCTATCCGAAAAGCTAACTCGGGAAGCCCTGCAACTTCAGGAAGTCCGGCAGGCAGTTGCTACAGAGGTGGAACAGTTAGAAACACTGCATCAGCTTCAGATACAGGATGATAGTTTGGATACGCTGATTCAAGAATATGGCGATAGTTTCAAGACCTTTAATGATGAATTAACCCAGCGTCGAGAGACGTTAGAACAGGAATTCACCCAAGCCAAAAAAACCTGGGCAAAAGCGCAGGAAGACCATCGCCGATCGCTAAAAGATCGGAATGAAACTGCCCACAAAACCCAGCAACGGGAGGGCAAAGAATATGTCTATGATTTAACGCTACAACGTCAACTCTCAACGGATCAATTTGACCAGGAGCAAAAACGTCTGTACCAGGAGTTGGAAGAGTTGCAGCAAGCTCAAGCGAAACAATGGGCAGAACGGGAGAAAGCGATCGCCGATCGAGAAGCCCAATTGGCTGAACTGAAAGCCAAGGTAGAAGCCTATCCTCAAGAATTAGAAGCGGCAATTAAACGTGCCAAAGAAGAAGGCAAAGGGATTGCCCACCATCAGGCGAAGATTAAAGCGGATTTAGTTGCCAAAGAAATTGAAGGGCAGAAACATACCTATCAACTCCGAATTCAATCGCTATTGGATACCATCCAGCATCAGGACGCTCGGCTTCAGCACCTGGCTCACCAACTGGATGCGGCGTTGAAACAAGTGCAAGATTTGGCAGTAAAAGCGATCGAAGGGTCTGCCAATGTCAGTTCCGCTCAAATGCTGAAAGAGATCGCGTTGGAACAAGCGAAAACCCAGGCAAAAAGTAAGTAAGGAGATTAAACTATGCAACCCATGCGTCAAGGTGATGTGATTCTAATGCCAATTCCAGCCAATAGTGCCACAGGTGAATTGCTGCCTCATTTAACGTTGGCCGAAGGAGAAGTCACGGGGCATCGTCATCGCATTAGTCAGGGAAATGCAGAATTGCGCGAACAGGAGGGTGTGCTGTATTTAATGGTAGATTCTGATACGGCAACGCTGACCCATGAGGAGCATAAGCCAATTCAGATTCCGCAAGGCACATGGATTGTCCGAATTCAGCGACAGTATGAGCCCGGTGAGTGGGGCTATGTAGAAGATTAAGGATCGCAGATTTATTAAGGTGTAATTTTGCGTAGGGGCGTGGCATTCGGTAAAAAGTCCTTGCCATTGACCCAGAAATCCCTGCCGTAGCTTGCTTCCCGGAGGGTATGCCGCGCCCGTACAGAGAGATGTGGAGTTATTGAATTCCTAGCCCTAAGCGATCAATTCATGAGCGGAACCGCCTGTAGAGATGGGATTTGCTCTATCTCTACAAGCGATCATAGACTTTCTTTCAGCGACTACCTGTATGACACACATAATTACAAGATTGACTCCGGAGCAAGTGGCGTTAATTCCTGAGTATTGGGCAAAATGGCAGGCGATCGCGCTATCTACCCAACCGCTTGATCACGAATTAGCTCGATCAGCGGTGAATGCTGCCTATCAAGCGATCGGTAAATCTACTCCAGAAATCGTGTTTTGTGAGAGTCCCAATGCAGTTGCAGCTACACTGAATCATTTATTGAAGCGCACCTTAAGTCGAGAAACTAAGTGGTTAGTCGATAGTTACTCCCCGGAGCAACACTCACGGGAACTGCATCAAACCTTTGGTTCGCCAATCAATCGGGTGTTAGATGAGCAACTCCATAGCTCTCTTTGGAAACAACTGAATCAACAACTCTCGGGACAGGTACAACTACAATTAGCCCTATCCCCGGCACAAGCTCGGCACTATGAACCCCAATTGTGGGAGCAACTGGCTTTGCAACCCCAACTGCGATCGTATCTTTCAACCTGTTTACGACGGGAGCCGCCCCTGTTTAATAGTATGTGGATGGATTTTGCCATCTCGGTGCTGAACTGTACCCACGATCGCGTCAAGGGCACTGCGTTCCTGGCACTTTTGCAACATTGCGGTTGGCTGTTTCCCTACGAAAAGTTATGCCTGGTGTGCGATCGCCCTCGGTTGCTATCGTTTGATGCGGAAAATCGCCTCCATGCCGAAGGGCTACCAGCGATTCAGTTTGCGGATGGCTTTAGCGTCTATGCCTATGCGGGAGTGCGACTACCTGAACAATATGGCAGACTGCATCCCCAACAATGGCGATCGCACTGGTTGCTCCAGGAAGCCAATGCCGAACTGCGACGGGTGCTTATTCAAGGCATTGGCTATGGTCGGATCTGTCAGGAATTAGAAGTGACGGAACTGGATTCCTGGCAAGAATATACGCTGCTAGAAGTCGATGTGGAGGAGGATGACGAACCCATTCTCCTGCTGAAGATGACCTGTCCCAGTACAGGCTTTATTCATGTTGCCCGCGTTCCCCCGGATAGTCTGTCTGCTAAAGAGGCAATTAGTTGGATGAATTGGGATATTGACCCAGAGGAATTTGCGGTGCAAACCTGAATACTAAATGGAAGATTGAATTATGAAGCGGACGATCGTGAGTTAGCGATCGTCCGTTCAAGCTTTAAATGGCGGTAAGAGTGGTACGGCTTGGATATAGGGCAAAAGTGGCTCAATTTCCAGGCATTGAATCATCCCTTGCGGATCAATGATTAAATCACCGAGGTAGGCAGCGGCTTGACTATGAAGGGGTGGCTCCACAAGGGTTGATGCTGACCAGGAAAACGTTTCCGTGACCCGTTCTGCAATCAAGCCAAACAGCGGCGGTGATACTGGATTGCTTGTTTCTGTTGTAACTGCTAATGGTTGGGGATCTTGGCGATCGCCCATAGGACGAACCACGATGATGCGAGTGCTGAGATGTGTTGTACAGGGTTGACCTCGAATCAGTTCTCCCAGGTCAATGACTGGTACGATCTGACCCCGATAATTAAACATGCCAGCAAGATAGCTTGGGGCATGAGCCAGCTTTTTTAGTGCTACCAGGGGGGTAATTTCGACAATATATCGGCTATCTAACGCTAAACGTTCTTCACCGACATGAACCAGAAGTAACAGCATGATTAAGCCCCATCGGCAGATCGATATTAGAGTGTGAAATCACCTTTCTAACATCAATCGTGATAACACTGAATCTTTTGACAGTAAAACTACTGATTTAACCCTACTTTACCTCGGTTTTTACTGATTACACAGTATTGATATTTCAACATGATCCAAAAGATAGCATGGATCTGCTTCGGTTCTAATGAGTTAATTGAGTATTGTTAGACAGAACGACAACTATCTTTTATGTATTTATGAAAATACTTTTTTAATTTTGAAACGTTTTAGTAAGAACTAAAAAGGAGGCAGGCATGAAGCGAGGCATTAAGATTACTCATCTCGTCCCTTTGGGATGTACGACGATCGTGCTTTTAGCGGGACTCTCTAACCTACTGGCTCAGTCAACCAATAATATGTTGATTGATTCAGTCGGCTGGGTAACGCATACTTATCAAGGTAAGTACCGATTGAAGGAATTGGAAAAACTTCTGGTTGATGCTGAAACCGGACAAAGGGGATTTATTTATACCGGGGCTGATAATTTTCTGGAGCCTTATCATCGTTCTAAAGAACAACTGGATGATAGTTTTTCGACTTTAAAGGATCAATTTGATGATCATTCAGCCCAACTTGAGCGATTACTGGTTGTGCAGAATCTGGCTAATCGAAAAATGAGTAAATTAGCCGAAATAATTCGCCTCAAACAGGCAGGTCGGGAGCAAGAAATCAGAACATTGATATTAGCTGGCGATGGTAACAAGCTGATGGATGATATTCGGAAACAGTTAGATGTCATTGCTCAGATTGAGCAGGATTTACTGGATGAACGTCAGAAAGTTGTCTCGCAAGCTCAAACCCTTTCTAACCTGGCAAGCTGGGGTAGCCTTGTGGTGGTGATTGTTGTTGGTGTAGCAATTTCGTTCGCGATCGCTCGAATTTTGCGGCGCTCATTAAATCAAGCGGTTCAGGTTGCCGAACAAGTGGCAGAGGGAGATTTGACGGCTGAAGTCGAGGTGAATTCTGAGGATGAGATTGGGAAAGTGATGGTGGCATTGCAAACGATGTCACGTAGTTTGAATACCTTAATTCGTCAGGTGCAGCAATCGGGAATTTTAGTCACCACCTCAGCGACTCAAATTGCGGCTTCTGGCAAACAATTAGATGGCACGATGACGGAGCAAGTTGCTGCTACCAATGAAGTGGTCGCGACCGCGAAACAAATTTCTGTTACCTCGGGTGAACTGGTGCGATCGATGGAAGCAGTAGCAGCCCTGTCGCAATCTACCGCCGATGTCGCCGCCAGTGGCCGCCAAGGATTGCAGCAACTTGAAGCAACCATGCGGCAATTGGCAGTCGCGACTGATGCGATCGCGGCTCGGCTGGGCACAATTAGTGAAAAGGCAAACAACATTAACAATATTGTTGTCACGATTACAAAAGTGGCGGATCAAACAAACCTATTGTCTCTCAATGCCGCGATCGAAGCCGAAAAGGCGGGAGAGTATGGCTTAGGCTTTGCGGTGGTGGCGCGGGAAATTCGGCGTTTGGCGGATCAAACGGCAATCTCTACCCTGGATATTGAACAAATGGTGAAGGAAATGCAATCTTCAGTATCCACTGGGGTAATGGAAATGGATAAGTTCTCGCGGGAGGTCGATCGCAGTGTGCAAGATGTGAATACTGTGAGCCAACAGGTGGGACAAATCATTCATCAGGTGCAGCAACTAACTCCACAGTTTGACGCGACGAATCAAGGCATGGAGGCACAGGCACAGGGGGCACAGCAGATTAGTGAAGCAATGATGCAGTTGAGTACGATCTCAAGCCAAACCGCCGATTCCTTACGGGAAATTAATCGCGCGATCGAGCAATTGAATCAAGCCGCGCAAACCCTGCGACGGGAAATCTCTCGATTTAAAGTGAGCAGTCACCCGGATGCTATGCTGCCTGCTGCACTAGAACAACCTGCTAATCTGCCCCTATTGTATCAAGCATGACTTAGAGCCAGCATCAAATGAGTTTATCCACAAACATTGATACCTGTTGGCATACGATCGGGATTACGGGCGATCGTTCCTGTCCCGAGTTATCTACCGCGATTCACTGCCGGAATTGTCCTGTCTATGCCGCGAGTGGGCGGAAGTTGTTGGAACGAGAGGCTCCAGTCGCCTATCAGCAGGAATGGACAGACTTACTCACGAGTTCCGCCTCCGGGTTGGTGGCAGGGGCACAGCAGGTCACGGATGCCACGATCGCGGTTGTGTTGTTTCGGTTGCGCCAGGAGTGGTTAGCCCTGACGGCAACTTTGTTTCAAGAAGTGACGACAGTTAGCACAATTCATACCTTGCCCCATCGCAGCAATCAGGTGCTATTGGGACTGGTGAATATTCGGGGGGAACTCCAACTCTGTGTGTCATTAGCTAATTTGTTGGGATTAGAGACGACAACCCGTTCCGAGCAAATTGTTAGTCCAGTGGTGTATCCCCGGATGGTGGTTGTGCAACGGGGCAGCGATCGCTGGGTGTTTCCAGTGGATGAATTGTATGGAGTTCATCGGATGACCTCAGCCGATCTGTATGATCCTCCGGCAAGTGTGACGAAAGCCCTGGGAACCTATACGAAACAGTTAATTCGCTGGCAGCATCATTCGGTCAGCTTTTTGGATGAGGAGTGCGTGTTTCAGGCATTGAGTCGGAGGGTTGTATAAATGGAACGACCAGATCTGAGTCAATTTTCTTTGCTGGATCTGTTTTGCCTGGAAGTGAAGGCTCAGGTGGCTACTTTAAATCAGGCGCTGTTAGCATTAGAAACCCATGTGGATCCCGTTGAACCTCTGGCATCCCTGATGCGGGCAGCCCATTCCATTAAGGGAGCCGCCCGGATCGTGCAGGTGGAAGCGGCGGTCAAAGTAGCACATTTAATGGAAGAGTGTTTTGTCGCGGTGCAGGCAGGCACGATCGAGTTGCAAGCTGATGATATTGATGCGTTGCTGCAAGGGGCTGATCTATTGTTGGCTCTGGCAGATAGCTTGACGCTCAATCCGGATGCTGTGTTTTCAGACCATGATCCGCGTATTCAGGCGTTTGTTCAGGCGATGACTGGGATTCTTACCGCTCCCCCGGTCAGGGCGGCTGACTCGATCGTTGTTCCCTCCCCCGACCCCGTTGATCCGGTGGTGGTAGCTCCTACCGTGGCAACCCTCCCCGTGGAATCGGCTCTGTTGTCATCGACCCCATTAGCATCAAGTTCTCTGCCATCGGTGACGGAACGAGTGGTGCGGGTCAGTGCAGATAATCTCAATCGGTTAATGGGGTTGGCAGGCGAATCATTGGTTGAAGCCAATTGGTTGCAACCGTTTGCCGACTCTTTATTAAAACTAAAAACTCGCCAAACGGAACTGACTCATCTATTAGAAAAACTTCAGGAATCATTATCTCAGCAATCATTGACTCAACAATCGACTGAGTTATTTAGCGCTATACAGTTAAAAGCCAATGAATGTCGGCAGGTACTGGGTGAGCGCCAAAGTGAACTCGAACAATTTTCGCGACGATCGGCAAATTTAGCGGATCGGTTGTATCGGGAAGTGATTGCCAGTCACATGCGTCCCTTTGGGGATGGGGTACAGGGATTCCCCCGTATGGTGCGTGATTTGGCGAAACAATTGGGCAAACAGGTCAAATTAGAAATTGTGGGGAAAGGGACTTCGGTCGATCGCGACATTTTAGAACGTCTGGAAAGTCCTCTAACCCACTTACTTCGTAACGCGATCGATCACGGGATTGAAACCCCAGAGGTACGATTAGCGGCGGGTAAACCCGCAATCGGCACAATTCGCTTAGAAGCCAGTCATCGGGCGGGGATGTTGTTGATTACCGTAAATGATGATGGGCGCGGCATTGATTTAGAGTTGTTGCGGCAGGATGTGGTTCGGAAACAACTGACGACCGCCGCAATGGCAGCGCAATTGACAGAACTAGAACTATTTGATTTTCTCTATCTACCGGGATTTTCGACCGCCGCGCAGGTGACAGAGATTTCAGGTCGTGGGGTAGGTCTGGATGTGGTACATAGCATTGTGCAGGAAATGGGCGGGACGCTGCGTACCCAGGCTCAAGCTGGTCAAGGTATGAGCTTTCATTTACAACTGCCGCTCACCCTGTCGGTGATTCGGACGTTGTTAGTGGAAATTGCGGGGGAACCCTACGCCTTTCCGTTGACGCGCATTGATCAGGTGGTTGTATTACCGCAAACGGACATTCAGGTTGCCGAAAATTGCCCCTATTTTCTGCTGGATCAACAGGCGATCGGGTTAGTGACGGCTGATCAAGTTCTGGGGTTGAATGCTATCCCATCTCGATCGGAACATCTGTTTGTAGTGGTGATTAGCGATCGCTTGAGTCGCTATGGGGTGATTGTCGATCGCAGTTTGGGGGAACAACGTTTAGTCGTGCGTCCGCTTGATCCACGTCTGGGCAAAGTCCCCAATATCAGTGCTGCCGCGTTAATGGACAATGCGGCTCCGGTACTGATTGTGGATGTGGAAGATTTGGTGCGATCGATCGATAATTTGCTGGCGAGTGGACAATTTAGCCAGATGGCTCCTCAAGTCGATGCGGCGATCGTCTTAGCCCACAAGCACATTCTGGTGGTCGATGATTCAATTACGGTGCGGGAGATGGAGCGTAAACTCCTGGAAAATCGAGGTTATAAAGTCGATGTGGCGGTCAATGGCATTGATGGTTGGAATGCGTTACGCACAGGCTCCTATAATTTAGTTATCACCGATATTGATATGCCCCGGATGAACGGAATCGAATTAATTAGTCAAATTCGGGCACATCCGGAGTTAAAAACCTTGCCGACTATCATCGTTTCTTACAAAGATCGAGAAACCGATCGCTTGCAAGGGCTAGAAGTGGGCGCTGACTACTACCTGACCAAAAGTAGTTTCCACGATGACACCTTCCTGCAAGCTGTGATTGATTTGATTGGAACCGCCTAATTCATCATGCTATGAGAATTGCCATTGCCAATGACGGATTAGTTGCTGCGGAAGCGTTACGCCGTGTCGTAGCAACGGTTCCAGACTATGAGTTGGCATGGATTGCCTATGATGGTATGGAAGCGGTCGTAAAGTGTGCGATCGATCCCCCGGATCTGATTTTGATGGATTTAGTCATGCCGACGCTGGATGGAGTAGAAGCGACTCGGCGGATTATGGCACAGTCTCCCTGTGCGGTATTAATGGTGACGGCAGGGGTGCATCGGCTGCGGTCAGAAATCTTTGCGGCAATGGGCTATGGGGCGTTGGATGTGGTGCATACGCCAATCCTGGGGAGCGATCGAGAGTCTGAGGGTAGTTTGAGGTTACTGGCAAAAATCGCCACGATCCGCAAGCTGTTGGGCAAGTCGCGCTGTAAGGTGACTCAATCCCCCCCACCGCCCGTTCCCTTAAGTCGCGGTTCTCGCTCATCTTCTTTAGTCGTGATCGGAGCTTCCACGGGAGGGCCCCAGGCGATCGCCACGATTCTGGCGGCACTACCAACCCATTTCCCAGCCGCGATCGTGATTGTGCAACATATTGATGCTCAGTTTGCTCCCGGATTAGCGGACTGGTTAAACCAGCAGTCTCGCTTGCCGGTACAACTGGTGACTCCGGGCTATCCGCCTCAACCGGGAAGAGTGTGGTTAGCCGGAACCGATCAACACTTGATGATGCGATCGCAGCAATTACTCAGCTATACTCCCCCCCCGCAGCACAGCATTTACCATCCGTCGATCGATGTGTTTTTTCAAAGTGTGGCACAACATTGGATCGGGCAGGGCATCGGGGTTCTCCTAACCGGAATGGGCAAAGATGGGGCAGTGGGATTAGGAGCGTTGCGATCGGCGGGTTGGCTGACGATCGCTCAGGATCAGCGAAGCTCGGTGGTCTATGGCATGCCCAAAGTTGCAGCAGAGTTGGGATCTGCATCACAGGTTTTGCCGATCCAGAACATTGGTGCCGTCTTAACTCAACGGTTAAGCTTGTCTTAAGTTAATGCAAAAATGCCTAGATTTTCATAGCCAATGCGAAAATCAGGGTAATTTGTCGGGTTGCTCTACTCAACGGGTACTTTAAAGCAATATCGTTGCCAGCGATCTACCAGACTGGGTGTACCATCAATTTTCCATGCAGATTTACAGAGTGCTAATGGGTATCAATCCGCCATCCCGATGATGATGTGAACAAATGATCTGCATTGCCAGTCTTCTGCTCTAGTGCAGTACCCGCCTTAGGTCTGTACGCTTCCTACTGTAACGCTTAGGTTGGAATTTTTAAATCAAGGAGATCTTAGCTCTATGCCGTTTCATCAGACTCATCGTTCAGCCAAACTCGTGGGTGTCCTGTGTGCCGCTGCCGCTATGCTGACCACATTGACCGTAGCGCTGCCCAGCCATGCCTTAGAATTTCCGAAAACCAGCGATCGCGGTGCTCCTGCCAGAACGGGTGGTGGTGGAGTGCGGGGAGGTGGTTGTACGGCGGCCGATCGCACGATCCTGACAGCATTAATGCCCAATAACAATATCGGCACAACAACGGCGGATAGCCCCACCTTGTTTTTCTATATCCCCAAGTTCCCCAGTAAGAATGCTGAATTGTTACTGGTGGATGAGAATGGGGATGACGTTTATCAAACCAAGGTGAAGTTACCAGAGTCCTCCGGGGTGATGCGGATTAGCTTGCCGGAGCAAACCAGTGATGGCAAACCCCTGTTAGAGGCAGGTAAGAACTATTCCTGGGCTTTTTCGATCGTCTGTGATGCCAAGGATCGGACGCGGGATCTGATTACCGAAGGACGGGTGCGGCGAGTGCCACTGAATACCGAACTGGCAACGGCACTCAAAACAGCAAATACAGATGCCTTAAAGCAAGCGGAACTGTATGCCAAGGCTGGGATCTGGCAGGAAACATTGGAACTGGCGGCTTCAATCCGGCAATCCAATCCGCAAGTCTGGCGTGATCTCCTCAAATCCGTGGGGTTAGAAAAAGTCGCGCAAGCTCAATTTGTCAAATAGTCTTCAGCAAATTGTTCCTTGATCCTGCCGGGAGGGCGTACTGTGTGGAAAACGGTTAAGCACCTGTTCTGGGAATGGCGGGGAGTGGCGATCGCGGCTCCTACTGTGACTGGAATCGTGCTGTTACTGCGAATGACTGGGCTACTGCAAGCCTGGGAATGGTCTGCCTATGACCAGTACATGCGCCTACGCCCTCAAGATCCGGTGGACGATCGCGTAGTAATCGTGGGCATTAATGAGGCAGATGTGAAAGCGATCGGGCAAGCCATTATTCCCGATCGGATTTATGCCGAACTGATCACCAAACTGAAAACGAGGGAACCTCGGGCGATCGGATTAGATGTTTATCGAGATTTGCCAGTAGAACCGGGACATGCCGCCTTAGTAGACGTATTTGAATCAACTCCCAATCTGATCGGAATTCAGAAAGTGGTGGGTGAACGCGGATGGGATGCCGTTGCCCCACCGCCTGCCCTCAAGGCGAAAGGTCAGGTAGCCGCCAATGACCTGGTTTATGATGCGGATGACCGGGTGCGACGTGGTTTTGTCTCAGTTAGCGGTGATGATGGAGAAAAGGTATATAGTTTCAGTCTATATGCGGCACTGCTGTATTTGAAACAGGAGGAGATTGCCCCTCGCAATATTGAGGATCAAGTCGATACCTGGCAATTAGGACAAACTATGTTTACGCCCTTTACCAGTTATGACGGCGGTTATGTTGCTGCCGATGCAGGGGGCTATCAACTGTTGATTAACTATCGGGGTGGCAGACGCAAGTTCCAAACGGTGTCCCTGATGGATGTGTTGGAGGATCGACTACCCGCAGATTGGGGTCGCGATCGCGTCATTCTGATTGGAGCGGTGGGTGAAAGCTTTCGGGATGTCATGTTGACTCCCTACAGTGGCAGCTTCCTCGGCTTGAGTGAGTTTATGGCGGGGGTGGAAGTTCATGCGAACCTGACCAGCCAGTTTATTAGTGCGGCGATGGATGGTCGTCCGTTGATCAAAAGTTGGTCGGAGCCGTGGGAATGGTTGTGGATTTTGGGCTGGGCAGGAGTTGGGGCAACATTGGCATGGCAAATGCGGCATGTCACCCATGCCCGGAAATACTTGATCCTGCGGATCTCCATTCCGATTCTGGCCGCGGCGGTACTTCTCAGCAGTACGTTTGCCGCGTTTGTCGCTGGTTGGTGGATTCCGATCGTGCCCGCGATGTTGGCAATGGCAGGAACGGCGGTATCGATTACGAGTTTTCTGGCTTACAGTGCTGGGAAAATTCGCAAAACCTTTGGACGCTATCTCACGGATGAAATCGTCGCTAACTTGTTAGAAAGTCCTAAAGGACTCTCGCTAGGCGGTGAACGGCGAGAAATTACGATTCTGACCTCTGATCTGCGGGGATTTA
The DNA here is from genome assembly GCF_050753385.1 of Pantanalinema rosaneae CENA516. Lineage (NCBI taxonomy): Bacteria > Bacillati > Cyanobacteriota > Cyanophyceae > Leptolyngbyales > Leptolyngbyaceae > Pantanalinema > Pantanalinema rosaneae. Next base: position 7,075 of record NZ_JBLZFZ010000022.1, on the reverse strand, counting down.
CCGCCACATCAGAACGCTTGCCCCCGGAGGAAGTGATTAAGGTGATCAATTTTTATCTGGGGCACATGGCAGATATCATTACCCAATATCAGGGGACGATCGATGAGTTTATGGGGGATGGTATTCTGGTGTTGTTTGGTGCGCCGACTCAGCGATCGGATGATGCCGAACGGGCGATTGCCTGTGCCGTTGCCATGCAGTTAGCCATGACTGAGGTGAATCAGACGGTGAAAGCCTGGGGATTGGCTCCTCTGGAAATGGGGATTGGCATTAATACGGGAGAAGTGGTGGTCGGGAATATCGGTTCCGAAAAACGCACCAAGTATGGCGTGATGGGGAGTCAGGTAAACCTGACCTATCGCATTGAGTCCTACACTACTCCTGGTCAAGTGCTGATCTCGGAATCCACCTTGAAGGCAGCAGGTGCGATCGTCCAAGTGATTGACCAGAAGGAAGTCAAACCTAAAGGGGTGCAGAATCCGTTGCAAATTTATGATGTTGGTGGGATTACTGGAGCCTATAATCTTTATCTGCCCCAGGAAGAAGAAGTGTTTGTGCCCCTCCCAACGACGATTCCTGTGATCTATACCGAATTATCTGGCAAGCATGTGGGTGAAGTGATGTTGCAAGGCTGGTTAGTGCAACTATCGGCTAAAGGGGCGCTACTGAAGCTTGACGACCCTAATTCAGCAGCGCTTCCAGAGCCATTAAGTAATCTGAAACTGAATTTTTTACCCTGGGGCGATCAAACGACGAATAGTGATGATGTATATGCCAAGGTGCTCGATCGTCCCGCCGACCCGGGAGGGTGTTACATCCTCTTTACGGCAAAGCCCCCTGCTGTAGCAACGCAACTCGAAACACTGTATCAGACACTTACGGGGTGAATTTGCCAATGCTCAACTCCACTCCCTCTTAGAAACACTATGACCACACTGCTGTTTTTAGGCTCAGGTTCTGCATTTACGGTTGGTGTTGATAACTTTCACTCCAACATGCTACTGACCACTGATCAGGGCAAATCGCTGTTGATTGATTGTGGTTCCGATATTCGGTTCTCGTTACATGCGGCGGGGATGTCCTATCTGGATGTGACAGATATTTATATCAGTCATCTCCATTCCGATCATGTGGGTGGACTGGAATATGTCGGCTTTACCCGCAAATTTGACCCGCGTTGCGATCGTCCCCGGTTATACTTAAACGCTAAAATTGCGGCTGAACTGTGGGACAGGACGTTATCGGGAGGAATGCGATCGCTCCATCAAGAGATCGCCGAACTCGATACCTTTTTTGATGTCAGACCGGTAGAACAACAGGGCAGCTTTGTTTGGGAAGGGATTCGCTTCCAACTGGTGCAAATGATTCATGTCCATAATGGGGTCGATCTGATGCCCACCTATGGGCTATGGTTTGAACTGCATGGTCGCAAGATTTTTATTTCTACCGATACGCAATTATGTCTGGATCAAAATCAAGCTATTTATGAAGCGGCAGATTTGATCTTCCATGATTGTGAGATTTCCCAATTCCCCACGCCAGTTCATAGTCACTATCAGGAATTGGTGACGCTCGCCGATCACCTGCGTCAGAAAATGTGGCTCTATGGCTATCAACCAGGGGAGCTGCCGGATGCCGTTGCCGATGGATTTCAAGGGTTTGTCAAACGGGGACAGGTATTTGAGTTCTGTCCCCATTCTACGGTAGAGCCCCATCCCGCCTTAACGGTTTAGCGAACGGCAGGGAATTAACGCACATAGGCGATCGTCACGCCAGATCCTCCTTCTTCCCGGGGAGCCAATTCATAGCGATCGATCAAGGGATGCTGTTGCAGGAAGGCATGGACACCTTGCCGCAATTTGCCGGTGCCGTGACCATGAATAATCCAAACGGCTCCACCCAACGCTTCCGAGATCGCTTTTTCGATCACAGGTTCCGCATCGGCAACCCGACTCCCTCGAATATCGATCGTATTATGGGCAGTTCGCACAATTACAGGTGACGCAGGCGGAGGCGACGTTGTTCCAGCCTCTTTATGGGTGCGCTTATCCGGTTCTCCACTCACTTTACTTTTAGGTTCTGGTTTAACGGGCTTTTCTCCAGTCAACGATTCGATGTCATCCAGGGATATGGTCATTTTCATCAGCCCAAACCGCACCGTCAGTTCATGATCCTGATCGGGAGCCGTCAGCACTTCTGCCGTTTGTCCTAACCGGGGAATACGGACACGATCGCCCACTTGGGGACGAAAGCCTTTTGGTACTTGGGGTTTGGCTTGACGCGAGGGCAAATGTTGTGCCGCCAGTTGATTGATCTGCTCGGTTGCCTGTTGCGCCTCCTGGGCAGTCGGTGATCCCTTTTGTAAGTGCCGAATCACTTTAGCAATTTCGGCTTTGGCTTGGGCGATCGCCGCTTGTACTGCCTGCTCCTGTGCCACTTGCAGATCCCGTTCACGCTGCTGCAAGGTTTCGGCTTTCCGGGATACCTGCTGATGTAAGCGTTCGGCTTGTTCCAACAGTTTCGCGGCTTCCTGAGATTTGGTTTCCTGCCGACGACGTTGGGCTTCCAACCCCTCAATTACCTGATTCACCTCCTGGGAGGCTCCGCCAACATAGGTTTGCGCCTGCTCCACGATCGCCGGATCTAATCCCAGTCGTTGAGCGATCGTCAAGGCATTCGAGCGTCCCGGAATGCCCCAAAGTAAGCGATAGGTAGGACCTAGAGAAACATCATCAAATTCCACCGAGGCGTTCTCAAATCGCGGATCCTGATACTTCAATGCCTTCAGTTCGCCAAAGTGAGTCGTGGCGATCGTTAACCCGGCATGATCCGCTAGATAGTTCAATAAGGCGATCGCTAAAGCACTACCTTCCGAGGGATCCGTTCCCGCTCCGACCTCATCCAACAACACCAACGATAACGGCGACGAGCCTGGAGGAACTAAACTCACCTCCCCCATCTCCCGTCCCACCGACTCCGGTTGCAACGCCCCGAGAATCCGACTAATCCGCCGAATGTGACCCGAAAAGGTAGATAGACTTTGCTGAAGGGATTGTTCGTCTCCAATGTCTGCCAGGATTTGCTCGAACCAGGGCAATTCTACGGGTTCACGGGCAGGGACGAATAATCCCACCTTTGCCATCAGGACGGCTAAACCCAGCGTTTTGAGTGTTACCGTTTTGCCGCCGGTGTTCGGCCCCGTGATGGCTACAACGCGGATGGTGGGTTGAATCACCAGATCGATCGGAATCACCGATCGCCCCTGTTCGTGCTGTTGCTGCCAGACTAATAAGGGATGGCGAAGTTGCCGCAGGGTAATAGGTTCAGGGGCGTGATCCTCTGAGCCACCCCAGGGAATAAAGCGGGGGGGATTGGCTTCTAACCACAGGCTATAGCGAGCTCGCGCCGTTGCCAGATCGAGTGTGGTCGAGATCGCCAACAAGCGTTCCAAGTCGGTTTGAATCGCCGCGATCTTTTCCGTTAAGCCCCGCAGAATAATTTCAATTTCTGCCTGTTCCTGGCGTTCCAGTTGCCGTAACTGGTTATTTAGACTCACGGTGTTGTGAGGTTCCACGTATAAGGTGGCACCACTCATGGAAGTGTCATGCACAATGCCCGGAACGGCATCTTTTTGGGGGGCTTTAACTGGTAACACAAAGCGTCCGGCGCGTTGGGTAATCAGATGTTCCTGAATGGCATTGCCTTTTCGTTGCAAAATGCTTTGCAGCATCGTATAGATGCGATCGCGGACATGCCGTTGTTGCTCGCGAATTCCACCCAGTTTGGCACTGGCGCGATCGGTGACATCCCCTCGCTCATCAATACAGTGGTGAATTTCCTGCTCCAGTTCGGGATAAGTACGCAGGTCAGCGACTAATTCATTCAAAACCACTAATTCGGGCTGACTATCAATCACCCGCCGCAGGTGCCGCATCCCCGCCAGTGTCGTGGCAATCTCTAGTAATTCCTTACCGGACAATAAGCCCTGCCGTCCAGCCCGATCCAGGGATTCCCCAATGTCGCTAATGCCCTCAAAACTCAAGCCAGAAGACAGGCGGCTTTCCAGGTCATAGACTTCCTGGGTCTGGGCTAATAATGTCAGACTTTCCTCCGGAGCGGTGGGAATTTTTACATGTTGTGCGGCGATCGCTCCGAGTTTCGTTGCCGCAAAGGTCGAAAGATGTTGACACAACCGCGACCATTCTAAAAGTTCGAGCGTCTCTGCCTGAATCAACTTGCCCCTGCTGGTTTGACTACTCTTCTATTCTAGAAGGCGGGAGGATGAAGCAGATGGGGAGGTGGGGAGATCAGGGAGATGGGGCGGTGGGGGCGGTGGGTTAGGCACCGTTGGATACCATTGGTTTGCCGGAGCCAGCAATGACCAGGGTTTTGTGCAATTTTTTGATGGCTTGAACGGTTTGTTTGTAGTTGGCGGTATCTCCTTGCTCTTTAAATAGTTGGGCGGCTTGGCGTAAATCTTTGATTGCTTCTAACCGATGTCCAATTTTGATGCAGGCTAGTCCGCGATAGAAGTAGGCACTGGCATCCTGGGGGTTGAGGCGAATCACCTGGGTATAGTCTTGAATGGCACCCAGTTTATTCTGCATCCGGGTTCGAGCCAGCCCCCGATAAAAGTAAGCGGTCGTGTAGTCGGGATTCAGATGGATCGCGGCGGTATAGTCCTCGATCGCCCCCAGCTTATCTCCTAACTCAGACCGGATCACGCCCCGATTACAGTAAGCGATGAAGTTCTCTGGGTTGGCTTGAATCGCTAGAGTCAGGTCAGCGATCGCGGCTTGGCGATCGGCTAGATCATAATGCGCCAGTCCCCGATTGTTATAGGCAATATCGTCATTCGGGGTAATCCGTAGCACTTCGGTATAGTCAGCGATCGCGCCGGGACGATCGCCCAGATCATAACGAGTGGCGGCTCGGTGGAAATAGGCAGTTGTATCCTCGGCATCTAATTCGGGATCGTCAAACCGTTGGATTAAACCCTGAATCACTGTGGCATCGGTCGTTTTTAAGCCCACAACGGCTTCGGGAAACACCACGCTAGCGGTGGCAACGGACTGGGAACCTAAAATGGCAAAGCTGCGATCGCAGACTAAAAAGTTTTCATCCGTCCCCAGCACTTTGAACCGGAAGCGATCGGGATATTGCTTTTTCAGTTGGGTCAGTTGATTCAGGGTGGTATACAGAAAACCTTTTTCGGCGGGATCAATGGCGCGGCGGCGATCGATCGGTCGAGCGGTATGGCGACTGGTGACATCGCCCAGGTGTCCCCAACCAATATCCAGACAGCCCTGGCGATCCAAAAATTGGCGGAACTTCTGGATCATGGCATCATCTAGAGTCGCTGGACTGGGATAGGGATAAACCACGACTAAGCGAGCCTGGGTGCGATCGAGGGCTTCCTCTAACATGGCGCGGCTACCGCATCCCGTCGGAGCTGGTAGAGCAGGTGATGTCGATCGCGATCTTGCCTGCACATCAAACACTAACTCATACTTGGGCACAGGTTGGTTTGTCTGTAGCTGCTGCATCACCTCATCTAAGCGAGTCTCGATGGCAGTATCCACCTGAGTTTGCAGATCCATCAAGGCACTTTCTGTCCATTCCACTCGACCTGCCAGATATTTGACCTCATTCTGCAATGCCGCCGAGTCTAAGAGTTGCGGCAGACGGTTGACCCAATCGCGTAACTCCTGTTGCTGGCGATCGATCGTTTGATTCACCTGGTGAACGGCTGAAAGCTGCTGTTGCAGGGGCGTAAGATGGGCGGATACGATCCCTTGAATCTCGGTCTGTAACTGAGTGGGGGTGGTAGCGGTTGCTAGTTGCTCTAATCGTTGTTCCAGCGAGGCGATCGTGGCTTTTAACTCTTCAACCACCTGAGTTTCTATCGGTGACTCGGCGATCGTTTCTGTGTCCTGCCCTTCATGGGTTAGCTTGGCAGAGACGGTATCCACTTGTTTTCTCAGAATTGTGGTAGCGACTTTGAGCGGTGTCACCGATTGTTCTAAGGCACTATTTTGTTGATTCAGCTTCAAAAGTTGGGACTCTACCCGAGATAAATCTCGGCGGGAGGCGAGATCCCCAATCACACGAATTAAAGAATCGATATCCTGCTTTAACGTGGTGGCATCAAAGGGTGGGGGCAGTTTATTAAACCGCCGATTCAGTTGATCAATTTGAGCTTGCAAATCTTTGTGGTAATGCTGTTGTTGCTGGCGATCCAAAGTTTGCAGCGTGTTGCGTACCTGTGCCAGATCCGTTCTCAGGTGGGTCAGTTCATCTTCCAGGCTGCCTAACCGGGCTGCGGCTCCTAACCGATTCAGCGATTCAGTAATGCCAGCCACCGTTGCCGATAGGTGCGTGTAATGATCTTGAACCTGCTTGACCTCCTGATGCAGCAGTCGCCATTCTGGACGTGCAAATTCCCGTTGCAGATCACCCACACTTTGAGCCAGTTCTGCTAGAGCCTCTTGATTTTTAGCTAATACCGACTTGCGTAGACTTGCCAGGTCAAACACACTGGGCATTGCCTGGACTTGTTGCTGAAGGGCATTAATGTCACTCGACAACTTTTGGTTCAGTTGGGAGACTGAATTGGCGGTGGTTTCCTGGGCAGTTTCCTCAATTTGCTGGCGACTGATCAGATTTAACAGGAGTAACAAGACTGACACCGGAGCGGCAGTATATAGAAGCAAGATCTGCTGGGAAGCCAGTGCCGCTAACGAACCAATCCCTGAGCCAACTAATAAACAATACTCTGCAACATTCAACCACTTACGCTTTTTCACGGCTTCCCTTCACCACTGATGATGTAGTAGGTTCATCGGTCTATGCTTCAGGGTTTGATCGGGAGCGATCGCGCCTGTTATGACAATTTCGCCGCTAAGATGCTCCACAATACTATAGGCAGTCCGGCATAGACCTCTTTTCCCTTCTTCCAGATTTCTGGTGACGGATCAGGAAAGCCACCAAATCGGGCTACTAGCCCCCCGCGATCGCTGCTCACAGACCTCCATATCTACCCCCCCATCCCCTATCCTGTCTCTTATACACATCT
>NZ_JBLZFZ010000021.1:0-106639 GCF_050753385.1 Pantanalinema rosaneae CENA516 | reverse complement strand
AGATGTGTATAAGAGACAGACTATAAACAGTGTATTGAAACAGCACGGACTTTATCTAACATTTCAGAGCCAATAATACAGAATGTTGTCATGGAATGTCATGAAAATGAATTACTTGAACAAATAAGGAAATTAGTTAGAGAAGATAAATTTGAGCAAGCAAACAAAGTTCTTACCAGCTTTCAGCTAACTAAATTTAAGCAGGAAGCAGAGAAGATAATTATTCAAAAATGCAAATGGTATTTAGATGAGTACACAAAAATTCCACGTAATCCTGCTATTTTTTTAAAAGTCGGAGATCGCAGCAATGAGAACACTGAAATTAGAAATGAGTGCTCTGAAGTAGGCATTGACATCCCGGAGTAAAGATTACAGCTATTTGAAAGCCTAAGCAGATAATAAAGTTTTATTAAGAGGGGTTATTTCTCCTGATCACCAAAAAAACGAGCGAAAGGATAAGTGGACTTCACTAATCCCCCCTCGGTTAACAGATGAACCGAAAACTTATTAGTTTACTTGCTGCTCTAGTACTAGGTGTTACTTTAGTTATATCTCTTGTGACACATAGAGTTGATACGTCTAATGATACTAATCTATATCAACAGACCAATACGATAGCCTCCGTTAACAACTTTGACAGCATAGTAGTAACAACTGAGCAAGCAAAAAATGTTGCTATCGAAATAGGAAAATGCTATAGGGTTGAAAAATTTCGAAATGAAATTCAACCTTTGTCTTTCTACAAAAATAGTGAACTTTTAGGTGCTCCTACTGGGACGCTTAGGGTTGCAACCGTCAAAGTAGTAAGTCAAGAAGTAGTAAGTTTTGAAGGTGGTCAAAGGAAGATTGCTGTGCAAATCCAGACCTCATCAAATAAAGGTTGGGTTAATCGGGCAAGATTGAGCCAGAAGCCTGTGACTTGCTCTTAACATTGTGAGGGTTTGACTTATTTTCAACCAAGCGTTAACAGCCGTTAGAATGAGGTGAGATCCTCCGATACTGCGCTGGTTATGACCCTGGACTCGCCCGTAGAATTTCTTGATGCTTTTGATGTTGTGGTGGTGGGTGCCGGACATTCCGGTTGTGAAGCTGCCTTGGCAACCGCGCGATCGGGCTGTCGAACGCTCTTACTCACCCTGAATCTCGATAAGATTGCGTGGCAGCCTTGTAATCCGGCGGTGGGTGGGCCTGCCAAGTCGCAATTGGTGCATGAAGTCGATGCCTTGGGTGGCGAGATTGGCAAAATGGCCGATCGCACCTATCTGCAAAAGCGGATTCTCAACTCTTCTAGAGGTCCGGCAGTTTGGGCATTACGGGCACAGACGGATAAGCGGGAATATGCGGCGGTGATGAAGCGGATTGTCGAGAGCCAGGACAATCTGACGGTGCGGGAAGGCATGGTGACGGATTTGATTTTGAACAGCCATGATGAGGTGATCGGGGTCGAAACCTACTTTGGGGTAGCCTTCCAGTGTCAGGCGGTGATTCTCACGACCGGAACCTTTCTCGGTGGGCGGATCTGGGTTGGCAATAAATCGATGGAAGCGGGTCGAGCCGGGGAATTTGCCGCAGTTGGGCTAACTGACACCCTGAATCGGTTGGGGTTTGAAACGGGTCGCTTGAAAACAGGAACCCCAGCGCGGGTTGATCGCCGATCGATTAATTTTGACGTTTTAGAACCCCAACCCAGCGATCCAGAAGTCCGGTGGTTCAGTTTTGATCCAGAGGTCTGGGTAGAACGGGAACCGATGAACTGTCACTTGACGCGTACCACGGCAGCAACCCATCAAATTATTCGGGACAATCTGCATTTGTCTCCCGTGTATGGCGGCTGGGTGGATGCCAAAGGACCGCGTTACTGCCCCAGCATTGAAGACAAAATTGTCCGGTTCGTTGATAAGGACAGCCATCAAATTTTTCTAGAGCCGGAAGGACGGGATATTCCGGAAATTTATGTGCAAGGGTTTTCTACCGGACTGCCGGAAGCGATTCAGTTACAAATGCTGCGATCGCTGCCCGGTCTAGAACACTGCACCATGCTGCGACCTGCCTATGCGGTGGAATATGACTATCTGCCAGCGACCCAGTGCTACCCGACGCTGATGACGAAAAAGATTTCTGGGCTATTTTGTGCGGGGCAGATCAATGGCACAACCGGATACGAAGAAGCTGCCGCCCAAGGATTTGTCGCCGGAATTAATGCGGCTCGGTTGGTGCGGGGGCAGGAGATGATCATCTTCCCGCGCGAACAGAGTTACATTGGCACGTTGATTGATGACCTTTGTACAAAGGATTTGCGGGAACCGTATCGGATGCTGACCTCGCGATCGGAATATCGGTTATTACTCCGATCAGATAACGCCGATCAACGGCTGACTCCCTTAGGGCGAGAAATTGGGCTAATTGACGATCGCCGCTGGCAATTATTCCAACGCAAGCAAGCCAATATTGCAGCGGAAAAAGAGCGGTTATACGAAACTCGGGTGAAGGAACATGATCCAGTGGGTCAGGCGATCGTCGCTCATACGCAGCAAGCGATTAAAGGCTCAATTACACTGGCAGAACTATTAAGAAAACCAGGCTTTCATTATGGTGATTTAGAGCAATTTGGCTTAGGCAATTCAGAACTCGATCAAGCAGAAAAAGCGGGAGCCGAAATCGACATTAAATATTCTGGCTATATTCAACGGCAACAAAATCAAATTGAACAAGTTGCCCGTCAAGAACATCGCAAACTCCCGGCGGATTTGGACTATCACGCGATCGCAACACTTTCTAAAGAAGCCCGCGAAAAACTAACCAAAGTGCGTCCCTTAACCGTGGGTCAAGCAACTCGGATTGGCGGTGTGAATCCCGCCGACATTAACGCCCTATTAGTGTATTTAGAAATTCAGTCTCGGCTGCAATCTGAAGTAGGGGTATCATAAACTTCTGAAAGTAAGTTATTGACGATCGATTCAATCAATCTTGCGATTAGTATGCAAACTCATCTGGCTTCAACAAGCGATCGAGATCGAATTTTGGAGACGCTTAAAGCGCATCGAGCAGACCTAACCCAACTTGGAGTCACTACTCTGGCGTTATTTGGTTCTGTGGCTCGGAATGAGGCTCATGCCAACAGTGATATTGATTTATTAGTGGAGTTAAAGTCGCCCCTGACCTTCGATCGCTACATGGATGTCAAGTTTTATCTAGAAGATTTACTGGGTACCAAAGTTGATCTAGTCACCTGGAAATCTCTGAAGCCACAAATTCGAGCCGCCGTACAACGAGAAGCGATTTGTGTTACGTAATATTCGATTGTACTTAGAAGATATAGTGACAGGTTGCACCAAGATCCAGCACTATACTCAAGCATTTTCGTTTGATGAATTTGTTGCTGATCAACGTACCTATGATGCTGTATTACTCAATCTGAAAATTGTTGGAGAAGCGGTTAAAAATATTCCTGTGGAAATCAGAAATACGGCTCCAACGATCGAATGGCGAAAAATTGCTGGCTTACGGGATATTGTTGCCCATACTTACTTCCAAATCGATCCCGAAATTATTTGGGATATTGTACAGACAAAAATAGCCCCATTGCAGACGGCTATTGAACAGTTATTGCAGACCGAATTTGACCACACTTAAGTTTTATGGTGTTAGTAATTCAGGGTGAATCGGAGACTCCGGTTGTGGTTTTTGGTTGAGTCGATCGAGTAACTCTAAAAATTCTCGTTCAAACACAACTTGAGCGCGATTGGTTTGTCCACCAATGTATAATTTGCCATCTTTTTGCAGTGCCCAAATTTGCGAGTGGGAGACATAACTCATCAGTACACCTGCCATCAGCAGCGCAAAGCCAGCATAGACGATCGGCACTCCGGGATCGGCTTTAATTTGTAGCCCTGTACTGCCAATTAAATCAAGAATTTTCAGCGTCACCCCATTCACCTCGGTAGACATGCCCGATCGCACCGTGGCGGTCAGCTTGCCTTCCATGTCATACACCAGCAACATGCCTTGCAGATCCTTGGCAACCAGCGACACTCCGGCACTTAAATCCGGTTTGGTGGGAATCCAGGTGCCCCAGAGCCGTCCCTTCCCCGCTGTTTCTAGCGGAGCCATCGGCAGTTGAAACACCGGGCTGTTGTTAATCTTGACCTGGACTGCCGCGATCGACCAATCAGCCTGATACAACGTTACCCCTTTATAACGTAGGGGTTCATTCACATGGATGGTCTTTCGCTTCACTTCCTTGCCAGCCTGATCCAGCACTGACATATCCGAATAGAACTGGTCGATCGCGCCAGCCGGAGTGTAATCAATCCAGAATCGATTCACTTTCACCGACCAATCTTTCGGCACCTGACGAGCCGCCCACACCCCAGCATCCGTAATATTCTGAATCTGAAACGTTTTCCCACTGGGAACCATTTCCTGGGCGACAAATCCAGTTAACGCTCCCCCAATGCCCCCCACCAAAATCACTAGAATGCCGACATGTACCACGATCGGTCCGACTCGACCCACCAAGCCTTTGCGAGCATAGACCGCTTGATCTTGCTGGAATAAGCGATAGCGCTGCTGAGTCAGTAGAGGCAAGACATCATCCAGCCTGGTCTGGGCAAATTCGGCACTGAGGGCAAACTTTTGGAACTGCCGTGGTTGGTTGTAAAACTTCCAGGTGCGAGAAAACCAGCGTAATGCCGGAATCTGGCGTTTGAACGTGCAAGCCGTAAGACTGGAGCCAAACAGAATCAATAGCGCAAGAAACCACCAGGTACGGTAAACGTGATCCAATCCCAGGGTAAGCAGCACCTTCCAGGATAGAAACCCAAACAGAGCCGGATGTTCGGGATAGTTGGCTTGATAAAACGCCGCCGATTGCCCCTGCTCGATCAAGGTACCCGAGATACTGAATAGCGCAATCACTAACAGCAAAACGATCGCCAGTCGCAGATCGGCTAAAAGTGGGATTAATTCTCGTTTAAAAAAGGTCATTGGTACAGTTCGCCATTCCTCATCGTTGCAAACGTCCAGCTTAAACGCTTACCAGGCGCGACAGCAGGGAAAACACGCCAAACCCAATCAACAACGCTCCACTTGTGGGCGTAATCCAGCCCGACCAGCGCCGCAGTTCCAATAGTTTTTTGATCGACGCAGTAAATGTGCCTGCCAGAATTAATGGGGCAACATAACCGGCTGTATAAGCTAGTAACAAAACACTGCCTAACACGGGATCATGGGTCGTCGATACCCAGGCTAACAAGGTGGCTAAGACCGGAGTGCTACAGGGAGAAGCCACCAGCCCAAAGGTTAACCCCATTAGATAGGACTTGATGCCGGGAGATAAATCGTTAGAGAGCCAATCCAACCCGTTATAGGAGGGCAAGCGTAACGGCAGAATTTCTAACAAATTCAATCCCATGAGAATCGCCAGAATGCTGACGACGATCGGCAAGCCAAAGCCAATCTGCCCATAAATTTGCCCTAATCCTGCCGCTAAAACCCCCAATCCTGCCAGGGTAGTTGCCAAACCCAGCGCAAACCAGGTGGACTGAGTTGCCGCTTGCAGACGATTTTCCGCTTCGTAGCCACCGATATAACCGATCGTGATTGGCAGCATCGATAACATACAGGGGGTGAGGCTAGTCAGTAACCCTGCCAAGAAAATCACTCCCACACTGACTGGCGTGAGATGGGTCAATTGGGTTGTGACCAGGGTATCAGCGTACTGGGCTAATAAATAAAGTTGGGTTTGGACTGTCTCAAACATTCCGCAAAAAGCGACTACCGCGCAGCAACACCTTATCTATCTTAGAATCGCGGCTTCCCGGAATGCTAAAAATTGTTTGCCTTAAACCATCGGCAGAGCAGCACACTTGAGAGCATTTGTCAAAGCCGGAGAATTAATTATTGTTAACTTAGTTGAACTTGCAGTAATTCAAGTTGATGGATTGACTCTTCTTGGCACTGAATGAGGCAATATTAGGCTCAAGCTATACTAGAAGCTAAAGTTGGGTAGCAAAGAGGAGTCAAATACAATGGTTCAAAAAATTGCCCTCTTTAATCACAAAGGTGGAGTGAGCAAGACTACAACTACATTTAACCTCGGCTGGATGCTTGCCTCAAAAGGGAAAAGAGTAATTCTTGCGGATACTGATCCTCAATGTAACCTGACTGGAATGGCTTTAGGAGAAGAAACGGAAGACGACGAAGTCAGAATAGCAGCAATTTACAATACACGTTCAAATATTAAAACAGGTCTAGCACCTGCTTTTGAATCCCAACCAAGGGCTATCGAGGCAGTAGACTGTATTCCTGTGGAAGGTCAAGATAGACTATTTCTACTACCTGGTCATGTTGGTTTTGCAGAATATGAAGTTACATTAGGTATTGCCCAAGAGTTAAGTGGCTCAATTCAGGCTCTCAAAAATTTACCAGGTTCTATTACAGACTTGTTAAACAAAACTGCCGAAAGGTTTAATGCAGATTACATTTTGATTGATATGAGTCCTAGCTTAGGAGCTATTAATCAGAATTTGTTGATGACGAGTGATTTTTTTATCGTTCCGACTACTGCTGATTTCTTCTCTGTGATGGCAATTGACTCTTTAGCTAAAGTTCTGCCTAAATGGTACGCATGGGCAAGGACAGCAAGTTCAATGCAAATTTTGAAGGATGCCACCTATCCATTTCCTGACATCACTCTCCATTTTTTAGGAATCATTGTTCAAAATTATCGAATTATTCGTGGTAAAGAAACGGCTGCTTTTGAAACATGGATTCAGAAAATTCAGGAGGATGTCTCCACAAAGCTTGTTCCAGCCCTAGCTCGAAACAATATAATGCTACCTGAGCAAACCTACACTGAACAGGGTATTGGTGGTAGTTATTGTTTAACAAAGATTTCTAACTTTAATAGCCTTATTGCGCTTTCTCAGGAGCATCGGACTCCAATCTATGACCTGACTGCCCAACAATTAAGACAAACAGGAATGGTATTGCAAAATAACCAAGCGAAGCAGGCTGAGTTTCGACAAACGTTTGCAAACTTGGCAGATAAGATTATTGGGTTAACGTCTTCTGCCTATGCTGTCAGCGCTTGATCAATTCCAAATCAGCATTGCGCGTGTTCGTGATCTAATTTCTATTCATAATTCTGTCAAAGCCCAGTCTACTTCTGCTCTGGATCTGTCTGATATTTTGAGAGCTGCACTAGTTCTGTCTGTGAGTGCCCTAGATTACTATATTCATGAAGTTGTAACGCTGGGAATGATAGAGATTCACAGAGGTCAGCGTTCCGAACCTACTCCCCCACCCAACAGTTCTCAGTCTGCATTTTCTCGTTTTCAAGTTTCATTAGGAGGCGCACGGCAAGAGAGACTGATAGCAACGGATATTGCTGCTTGGCTAGAAAATGAGATCCAACAGAGTCAAGGTTTCTCTTTTTTGCAGCAGTCCTACACAATCTCAGCTTTGCTCCCAATCATATCAAACAGTATTTTAGACAGGCTCAATGGTGCTTCCTGGCTGGAAGACGAGATTCGAGAGCGTCTTGGATATCAAAGCTTTCAGCAACCAGACAAAATAGCAGATGCGATTAGGCTCATTTCAGATAAGAAACTGTGGGATGAAGTTGCCATAAAATTAGGCAGATCCGCAAAGGATGTTAAACAACAGCTTAGTGCGATAGTTGATCGTAGAAACAAAATTGCTCATGAAGCCGATATAAACCCCACTTTTGGTATCGGAAGCCGTTGGTACATTGATGAAACTCTAGTTAACGATGCGGTAGATTTTATTCAGCAAGTTGTCGAGAGTATTCACCAAGTCCTTTAAGTAATGTGCAATAGGGCTAAAAAAGTCAATGAGATCCTATACAGGAAATCTCGATAAAACTACAACAATTACGACCTCGTCTCAAACGTTCACGTAATTTTTTCTATCTTCAAGATAGAGGTCAAACTACGGTTCACTTCTACAGAATTGACCTTTTAGCCATTACGTTGCCCGTTGGGTCGGTTGCGGTCGCCGTCGATCGCGCAGTAACCGCCGATCGGTCAAGGAAACCACCGTTGCTTCGCTGCTTTCCCGCGCCACCCGAATCAACAGACCGGCTGAAATTAGACTGGAGATCATTGAACTACCGCCATAACTCAGCAGGGGAAAGGGCAAACCCGTCGTTGGTAAAGCCCCGGATGCCACGCCAATGTTTAGCAACGATTGCCCCACCATCAGCACCATAATTCCGATCGCGATCAACCGATGTACCTCGGTTTTCGCCTTTAACGACACCCGTAACGCTAATGTGCCATAGGCAACCAGCATCAGCATTAACAAGGAACAACCGACAAAGCCAAATTCTTCCGCAAACACCGCAAAAATAAAATCTGTATATTGGATCGGCAAATAGAACAGCTTTTGCTGAGATAGCCCAAAGCCACTGCCCCAAAAGCCGCCCGACCCGATCGCCAGTAGACTCTGAGACAACTGATAGCCATCTCCAGTCGCATCCGCCCAGGGATTCAGAAAGGACAGAATCCGGCGACGCTGATACGATCGCAGACTCACACTTAAGGTAGCCAGGAAGAACCCAGCACAGGCAGTTGCACCCAGTTGGATATAGGGTAATCCTGCCGCCAAGGCAATCAGCCACAGCATCATGCCGCATAGGGAGGCTGTACTTAAGTTCGGCTGAAGCAGAATCGCCACCACCACTACCAGGAAAATTGCCAACCAGGTCAGGCGAGTAGACCATTTCAGCCGCTCCCATTTAGAGAAAATCCGGGCACTTTGAATGACTAGAAAGGGCTTCATTAGCTCGGATGGTTGCAGCGGGATGGGTCCGATAAACAGCCAGCGCGTTGCCCCGTTCACAGTTGTTCCTAAACCAGGGATCAACGTCACCAGGATTAAACCCAGAACTAGCAGGACTCCCCAGTCAGCCATGCCAATAATGTAGCGTAGGGGAAAATGCACAATCAGGTTAAACCCAATTAACCCCAGCAATACCCAGAAGATTTGCATTTTAAAGTAGTGCAAACCATTTGAGATTTCGGCATCGGCGACGGCATAGGAGGCAGAAAATACGGCTACTAGACCGACCAATAACCAGACAAATGTTAACCAGCGTAACAGTCGCGCTTCAAACGCCCAGTCTTGGGCAGTCGTATCAAAAAAGGGAATCAGCCAGCGTAGATTCACAATGTCACCGGAAAGCTGGGACAGATCAACAAGTGGGTTGCCCACACTAAGGCGATCAGTCTACGCTACCTTCCCGCAACTGACAAGCTCTCTGCAAAAAGATGTACGATCTACGCTCGGTATAAGTCGTATTCTTGTTGAGATAGGCGTTTCACTTCACCGGCGGCGATCGCCTGCTGAAGACGCATTAAGGCTTCAATGTCCGTTAGATCACATTGTTTTTGAAACAACCGTTGTAGCCGCTCCTCGGTATGGGTTGTTAGATAGCCGGAACTCAGTGCTGTTTGGACAACGTGATGGATCAAAGACATATCAAACCCTGACAATAACTTCACAAGACTCTATGAATTAGTGTGAATTGCCAACGGCTTGATCTCTGTGATGGCAACACCCACCGTCTTGTGATAGTCCTAGAATAACGACGTGACAAATTACTCGCTGTTACGTGACTGGATTGCGCTAAGTTAAGTGATTGCAGTCACACTCCTAGAGACAAAAATTGTTCGATCGTGCTTAAGCCCAGATCATTTCAGATCTCTGGTACCGCTGTTTAGACCCGATGATGCTAGAAACCATCCTGATTTTTATTGTCGGCTTAATTCCTGCCCTCATCTCCTTAATCATGATGCGGAAGGCAGAAGCCCAGGCTCGGGAACGGTTGCGATCGGCGATCGCGGCATCGGCTAATCATCGATTCCAACGTTCCTTCACCCCCCTACTAGCCCAGGATTATCAGTATGTGGAGGGGATCGGCTATCTTCTGGGGGATAGTACCTGTCGCTTTAATGCCCGCTCTGCCTATTTACGCTGTGCTGTCAATCCCTCTGGTCCTTGCCAAGAGTGTCCCTACTACGAGTCGAAATAGTTATGATTTTCCCCGACTTTTCCCAGTTTGCTGCCCTTGCCAGTCAGGGTAACTTTGTCCCCGTCTGTCAAGAATGGGTTGCCGATTTGGACACTCCGGTTTCCGCCTGGTATCGTGTTTGTGCCGGACAACCCTATAGCTTCTTACTGGAATCGGTGGAAGGGGGGGAACGGATTGGACGCTACAGTTTGCTAGGCTGCGACCCCCTGTGGATCCTGGAGGCAAGAGGTCACACCACCACCCAAACCTACCGCGATGGCTCCACCCAAGTCTTTACTGGCGATCCCTTCACTGCCCTGGCACAATGCCTGGAACCCTATCATCCGGTCAAGTTACCGCAACTGCCCCCCGGAATTGGTGGGTTATTTGGCTTTTGGGGCTATGAACTGATTAATTGGATTGAGCCACGGGTACCGATCTATCCAGCAACGGCAGGGGATTTGCCGGATGGGTTATGGATGCAGGTGGATAATTTGCTGATCTTTGATCAGGTGAAACGCAAGATTTGGGCGATCGCCTATGCCGACCTCCGAGATCCCAACACGGATATAGCGGTTGCCTATCAGCAAGCCTGCGATCGGGTGGCGCAGTTGGTCAATAAGCTGCAATCCCCGTTATCGGAACAAGCTTCCCTCCTCGCCTGGACGGCTCCAGAAGCCCGAAACCACGCGATCGATGCTGCAAAACCGATCGCCTATACCAGCAATACGACCAAAGAGCAGTTCTGTGCCCATGTGGAAACGGCAAAAGACCATATTCGAGCCGGGGATATTTTCCAGGTGGTGATTTCCCAACGGTTGTCAGCAGAGTATAGTGGCGATCCCTTTGCCCTGTATCGATCGCTGCGGTTGATTAATCCCTCGCCCTATATGGCATACTTCCATTTCAATGACTGGCAGATCATTGGCTCCAGTCCGGAGGTGATGGTGAAGGCAGAACGGGCGGCGGATCCCAATGCCCCGATGATTGCCACAGTGCGACCGATCGCGGGCACTCGCAAACGGGGTAAGACGGCACTGGAGGATGCAGCGTTGGCGGAGGATTTGCTGCAAGACCCGAAGGAGGTGGCGGAACATGTCATGCTCGTAGATCTGGGGCGGAATGACCTGGGACGGGTCTGTTTAAACGGTACGGTCAGCGTCGATGAACTGATGGTGATCGAGCGCTATTCCCATGTCATGCACATTGTTAGTAATGTGGTGGGTCAGTTGTCTCCCAGCAAAACAGCATGGGATTTGCTGAAGGCTTGCTTCCCGGCAGGAACAGTCAGTGGGGCACCGAAGATCCGCGCGATGGAGATTATTCATGATCTGGAACCCTGTCGGCGGGGGGTCTACTCTGGAGCCTATGGGTATTACGATTTTGAGGGGCAACTGAATACGGCGATCGCGATCCGGACGATGGTGGTACGTCATCAGGGCAACGGCAAGCATACGGTGAATGTGCAGGCGGGAGCGGGACTGGTGGCGGATTCTGTGCCGGAGAAGGAGTATGAGGAGACGCTGAATAAAGCCAGAGGGATGTTGGAGGCGATTCGGTGTTTAAGTGAATGATCGGGGTGGTTAGGCTTACCGCATACTGGGATTAATGGCTCAGTTGAGAGCCTTGGCTTGGGGGTCTTCCCCCCAAACCCCCGCGATGTGGGGTCCTCACTCCCCCACACCCCCCGAAAGGGGCGATCGGTTTGAGGGGTGAGTCTGGGTTCAGTGATGTGGTGATTTGGAGCCAGGTTCGTGACGGTTGTAAGTCAGTTGTAAGGTTTAAGCTGGGACGATCGGCAGTCGGATCTGAGCCGGACGATCACCGTTGGTTTGCAGGGTGATGGTAATAATCTGTTGGTCAATTAATCGCGTTTCTCCCACAAGCTGACCTGTGCCCGGATTAACAGGATAGGCAGGGAAGCAGGCGGCACTAATGCTGAGTCGCAGGGCATGTCCGGGTTGGATGCAGATACAGGTGGGCTGCAATGGTAGAACGATCGTCCGGGGACAGGAACCTGCTTCGGCTGGCAGATGGATATAGCCCTGGCTGAAGTTATACACACCGCCATTGGGCTGCACATCCGAGAGGACGGCACACAGATCAAAGCTGGGCATGTCTGCCTGACACTCTATCTCCAGGTGGATGTCACCCACTAAATGAATGGCGGTGGTAAAGGGTTCTGAGGTGTAGGTGAGGACATCGGTACGACTATCGATCGCGCTGCGGTCAAACATCCCTGCCGGAATCGTGGCATGACCACCTAAAGCCGAGACGGGTCGCCAGGGATCGTGGACGATCGTATCCGGTGGGCTACTGGCTGGCGAATCTGGGGGAGTGGGGGTGAGTATACCGTCGCGATCGTCAATATTCGCCAGTCCGGTGCTACTCAGGTAGAAAGGAGTCGGCTGTCTCTCGTTCCAGCTTGAACCACCACGCCATTGATTACTGCCCATTTCAAATAGCCATACTGGCGGTCGTTCCAGGATGCCCGTCTCCTTCCCTTTCAGCCAGTGATCGAACCAGGACAGTTGCCAGAGATCGCAAGGGCTGGTTGCCTCTGCGCCAAAGTCGATCGCTCCGGCTTTCCGTCCCCAGGGTAAATGTGCCCAGGCTCCAACAATTAACTGTTGCTGCCACTGGCTGCGCTCGGCCATTTCGGTATAGAGATGGAGGGTTCCCCGCAGAAACGGATCAAACCAGCCGCCAATATGCAGCATGGGTAGATCGACTTCTGCGAAATAACTCTGGGGTGACAGATGGTGCCAATACGAATCGGGTTCAGGGTGATTCAGCCATTCAAAGTAAAAGGAATCCGGTTCAAAGCTACTTAATAGCCCGGAACGGGTCGGCACAAGATCGGATAGGGGCAAATTTTTACCTGCCGTGGCTAAGGTGTGATGGGCGATCGTCTTGCCTTGCAGCCGGGCGGTTTCAGCCGCGAGTTGAATTGCCCAGGCTAAATTTGCCTGTAAGCAAAATGCCCCATTCTCATACGCCCATTCCCGATACAGGTCATAGCCAATCATGGCAGGACAAATCGTTTTCAAGGCGGATGGACGGTTCACGGCAGCATACAGTTGGGTCATGCCCTGATAGGAGAAGCCATACATCCCCACTGCCCCAGTGCTGCCGGGTAAGCTCGCTACCCACTGCACCGTATCCTCGCCATCCGCAATTTCATGGGCAAATAAGCGAAATTCACCCTCGGAACTGCCCCGCCCCCGCACATCCTGAATCACCACGATATACCCGTGAGCGGCATACCAGGAGGGATGGGCATAAACCACGGTGGAAGCGATCGCCCGTCCGTAGGGTTGCCGCATTAACAACACCGGGAATGAACCGGAAGCGATCGGACGGTAGACATCGGCATCCAGTCGCACTCCATCCCGCGTCAACATGGATGCTGTTTCTTTCTCAACCGTGAACATAGACAAGAGGGAGCCGTGGTGGGTAGACCTTTTTATTGTCTATTGCGATCGCACCTGATCACACTGGTAGCCCCTCTTCATCGGCAAATTGTTCTCAAACTGCCGTTGGCAACCATCAATGCTGGTTATCACCCAAGTAATATTTTTCCAGTCCAAAATTTGATTTTTAGGCAATCAGTAAAGGGGGATGAATCAGTTTAGATGAAATGGGAATTGAGACTGGCCGGACGATCGCTTAACTCACCTGATAGTTCAGTAAACAGTAGATAGTAAATAGGGAAGTGATAAATAGTAGTGCAACTAACACCATTTCAATCTGCCTCCTGATGTGAGAGAAGAGATGCGAGACATTTCCCTTCAGTAGATGCTTTTACTATATTTTCTTCTTTTGAATAAAATCTACGCAATAATGATGAATCAATGACCGACAAACCGCGTAAATGCCTACTGCTAAAGGCTTTGCAGTAATAGATTTATAAAATTTATATAAAGAGAATAAAAATAGTCACACTTTTAATGTGATTTTGATCACTGCAATTTCTCGTAATTATTTTTACTTGCGATCGTGATTCCTCCAAGCCCAAACCTGCTTAACTTTATCAGGTGTTCAAAGTGGCTAGAGTGCCGGGATTAAGCCCAGTTGTTGCAGTAACCCTAGCCCGTCAATATGTGTAGACCGGAGTTGTAATCACCCGATCTGGTGCTTTTCTACCCAGAACGATCTGCTGCAATTCTTCGACGATCGCGGGAGCAAAAAACTGTTCTCCTGTCTCTTCATTCACCCGAGCAGGCACATTCTCGATCAAAAAGAACTGACCATTTAGCTCCAGAGTATACGTGATTCGCTTCTCTACCAGGGGTTCTTGCCCATCACTACTCATGATCATTAGGAGTTCTCCTGCTTGTGTAGTCGTCGTTCCATCGGGTGGGGTCGGGTTCGTACAGCGTGATAATCTGAATCAGTAATTGGGCAGAATCGCGGCATTGCAGATGAATTCGTCGTCCTGCCTGCGTCACGCCACTGATCAGGTAACAGTCAACCAACAAATCGGCATCGTCTTCAACTAATTGACCGTTCGCAACGACCTCCTGAATTTCCGACACTTGAATCCGCCGTAAAATCGCCTGATTTGCCGCTTGCTTGGACAACTCGAATTCCTGACTGGCAATCTTGCGGCGAATCTCCTCCATTTCTACTGGCAAGTTGCGCTCGGTCAGATGTTCTCCAGGATGGCGACTCAGCCGATCAAACGCTGGAGCCAGCAATCCGAGGTAGGCATTGGCTGTCGCATTCCCTGGATCCAACCAAAGCCCGAACAGGAATTCTCTCAATGACCCAGGCTCATCATTATCTAGCTCTTGACTCAGCCGACTCTCCGCTTGTCGGGTAATGTAAATTGCTCTGACTTGAGACAACACAATTTGAGCCGCTAAAAAGCGGGCATCTCCCATCCCCGCAGGCAAACCAAACCAAAAAAATAACAGAATCGCAGGAGCGTTGAGTTTCATCAGATTCAGTTGCCCAATGCTAGATCGGATGCCCTAACCCAGTGTTGGCGCAGACAGCCTAACGATTGATTTAGCGCCAGCAAATATCATGTTTGCATGATCAACGCCAGTCATGAGACAACCCCATTTCTAGGCATCTTAATCCGCAAGATATAGCGTCATTATCCTTTAACCAGGATCATCTGCCTATTTAGATTTTTTAATGCAGAAGAATTAGCAAATCTCCTGCTTCAGGTATCTACATCAACTTCAATCCCGATCGGCGGGTTAAACTACCGCCTGTTTTTGCCCTAACTGCCTAAAATGTGAAGATAGTTGAATCTTTGTCAGCCGCTACGTGCGTTTCAGGATCTATGGCACTGTCTTCCATCACCCGCGCCCTAGGGCGATCGTCCCTTACCTCAGAACTGTTGAACAAGCTGAAACAACAGCGTTGTCTCCAGTTAAGCGGTATCCCTCGCTTTCCTAAGGGCATCATTAGTTCCACCCTGGCGCAGGCTCAGTCCCGTCCGCTACTCGTTGTCACCGCGACGTTGGAAGAAGCCGGACGCTGGGCAGCTCAACTGGAAATCATGGGCTGGCAGACGGTGCATTTCTATCCCACCTCCGAGTCATCGCCTTACGAACCTTTTGATCCAGAGTCGGAGATGACCTGGGGACAATTGCAGGTGTTAGCTGACTTAATCCGTGGTGAGGGACAGACACCCTCTGGGAATGGTCAAAGCCCGTTGGGGACGAACAATCGGTTTCCGGCGATCGTCGCCACAGAACGCGCTCTCCAGCCCCATTTACCTCCCGTTGAGGTGTTGCGGGATTATTGTCTCACCCTCGATCGGGGCAACGAATTAAATCTGGCACAGTTGGGGGATGAACTGACTCGCCTGGGCTATGAACGGGTGGCGTTGGTGGAAACAGAGGGTCAATGGAGCCGTCGCGGGGATATTGTCGATGTGTTTCCCGTTGCCTCAGAGTTACCCGTCCGGCTGGAATTATTTGGCGACGAACTGGATCAGATTCGGGAATTCGATCCATCGACCCAGCGATCGCTGGATCGGATCGAGCGAATTGTGCTGACTCCGACCAGTTTCGCCCCCATCATCGCCTCAGCATTGACCGTTACCCAAACCAAAATTGTCAAAGCCTATTTATCCCCCCAGGATCAGGAGAAATTTGACCAGGGACAACCCCCGGAAGGAACCCGACGATTTTTAGGATTAGCGTTCGATCGTCCGGCTTCCCTATTAGATTACCTGCCGGAGAATGCTCTAATTGCGATCGATGAACCCGAACAATGCCAAGCCCACAGCGATCGCTGGTTCGAGCATGTGGCAGACCATTATGCCGAGGTGATCAATCAACCGCCGATCGCGCCCAGCCAGGAACTACCGCCCATTCATCGCCTGTTTGCGGATTCGTTAGCCGCTGTCGAACGGTTTGAATGTCTGCATCTGATGGAACTGGCAGAGGAAAATTCATCGGCGTTAAACTTGGCGGCTCGTCCCGTACCCGCCATTCCCCACCAATTTGGACGCTTGGCTGAAACCTTGCGGAATGAGCGCGATCGCGGCTTTGCCGTCTGGTTGGTGTCCGCCCAACCTTCGCGATCGGTGGCTCTGTTACAGGAACATGATTGTCCGGCGCAGTTTGTCCCCAATCCCAGAGACTATCTGGCGATCGATAAATTGCAAATTCAGCATGTCCCGGTGGCTGTGAAGTATTCGGGGCTGGCAGAGTTAGAAGGCTTCATTCTGCCGACCTTCCGGTTGGTGATTGTCACCGATCGCGAGTTCTTTGGTCAGCATGTGCTGGCGACCCCCAGTTATGTCCGCAAGCGGCGACGGGCAGCCTCCAAGCAGGTTGATCCGAATAAGCTGCAACAGGGCGATTACGTGGTGCATAAAAATCACGGCATCGGACGCTTCCTCAAGTTAGAAAGCCTGACGATGAATCGGGAAACCCGCGAGTATCTGGTAATTCAGTATGCCGATGGTCTATTGCGGGTGGCTGCCGATCAACTCAATGCCCTATCGCGGTATCGCGGGATGGGTGAAGGCACCCCAGACCTGAACAAAATGTCGGGGAAAGCCTGGGAGAAAACCAAGAGTAAAGTTCGTAAAGCCGTCAAGAAGGTGGCAGTCGATTTACTACAACTCTATGCCCAACGCGCCCAACAGGTCGGTTTTGCCTATCCCCTCGATATGCCCTGGCAACAGGAAATGGAAGATTCCTTTCCCTACCAACCGACTCCCGACCAGTTAAAAGCGGCTCAGGATGTCAAGCTCGATATGCAGAGCGATCGCCCCATGGATCGGTTAGTCTGCGGGGATGTCGGCTTTGGCAAAACGGAAGTCGCGATTCGCTCTATTTTCAAAGCGATTACCGCCGGGAAACAGGTAGCGTTACTGGCTCCCACCACCATCCTGACCCAGCAGCACTATCACACCCTGAAGGAACGGTTTGCCCCCTATCCGATTCAAGTGGGGTTACTCAATCGCTTCCGGACGGCTTCCGAGAAAAAAGATATTCTGCAACGGCTGAAGACCGGGGAATTGGATGTGGTCGTCGGGACTCATCAACTCCTGGGTAAAGGCGTAGATTTCAAAGATCTGGGTTTGCTGGTGGTAGACGAAGAACAACGATTCGGGGTAAACCAAAAGGAAAAAATTAAGTCCCTGAAAACACAAGTCGATGTCCTCACGTTGAGTGCTACGCCGATTCCTCGAACGTTGTATATGGCATTGTCGGGAGTGCGGGAAATGAGTTTGATTACGACTCCGCCACCGTCCCGTCGTCCAATTAAAACCCATTTGTCCCCCTACGATCCGGAGGTGGTGCGATCGGCGATTCGGCAAGAACTCGATCGCGGGGGACAGGTATTCTACGTGCTACCCAGAATTGAAGGGATTGAAGAGGTGTCCGCCCGATTGCGGGAAATGGTGCCGGGAGCCAGAATCGCGATCGCCCACGGGCAAATGGATGATGCCGAACTGGAAAGTACGATGCTGACCTTTGCCGAAGGGGAAGCGGAAATTCTCGTTTGTACGACGATCATTGAATCGGGTTTAGATATTCCTCGCGTCAACACCATCCTGATCGAAGATGCCCAGAAATTTGGTCTAGCCCAGCTTTACCAGTTACGCGGTCGGGTCGGACGGGCGGGGATTCAAGCCCATGCCTGGTTGTTCTATCCCAAACAAAGCCAACTCTCGGACAATGCCAGACAACGACTCCGCGCCATTCAAGAATTCACCCAACTCGGTTCCGGCTATCAATTGGCGATGCGGGATATGGAAATTCGGGGGGTCGGCAATCTCCTCGGCGCAGAACAATCGGGACAAATGGACGCGATCGGCTTTGATCTGTATATCGAAATGCTAGAGGAATCGATTCGCGAAATTCGCGGTCAGGAAATTCCCAAAGTGGATGACACCCAGATCGATCTCAACCTCACAGCCTTTATTCCCGCTGACTATATTCCGGATCTCGATCAAAAGATGAGTGCCTATCGTGCCGTTGCCTCTGCCAGTTCCAAAGCCGAATTAAGTCAAATTGCCGCCGACTGGAACGATCGCTACGGAGCTATTCCCACTGCCGCCACCCAGCTGATCCGCGTCATGGAACTGAAGCAAATCGCCAAAACCCTCGGCTTCTCCCGCATCAAACCCGAAGGCACTCAACACATTATTCTAGAAACCCCGATGGAGGAACCCGCCTGGAATTTACTCAAAGCTAACCTCCCGGATCACCTCCATACCCGATTTGTCTACACTCCCGGCAAAGTGACAGTTCGTGGACTGGGCATCCTTAAACCCGATCAACAACTGGAAAACCTCCTCATCTGGTTAAGTCGAATGCAAGGAGCCCTACCGGAACCAGCTTTGGCATCCTCCTAAATCATCGGTGAGCCGATCGCGGGTTCTGCGTATAACATGCTAGCCAGTACCCCTGTCAGCGGCACACTCTGCATCCGGGAGGCTAGATATGGCTACAGATCGCAAGACTGCATGGATTCACATGCTGTTAAATGACATTCAACGACTACTCAGACAGTGGTGGAAACAAGGTTGGCTGGCAATCGGACTCGCGATCGGCAGTGTCCTATTCACGATCACCAGTGGTACTGCCCAGCAAGCCTTACCTCCACCCCCCACTGTTCCCGGTCTGGAACCCTTACAGGACTTGCAACCGGTCGATAGCACCGCCTTTCCTCCCAACGATCCGGCATTCACTCCTAATCCGGCTCCATTCCCTGATTCCAACTCATCCCCGGTCTTTAACCCGTCGATCGCGGCACCTCCCACCCAATACCAGGTAGTAATTAATGGCGACAGTCCCTATTTGTTAGAGCAGGTGCGGTTGATTGAGCCGACGGCATCGATTCAGCAGTACAAAGGTCAGCCCGTGATCCAAGCGGGGTTATTCAATGACGAAGCCACCGCTCAACAACGAGTTGCCACCCTGACCATGCAAGGAATTGGAGCCACGATCGTCTCTCCCTCGGGGACTACTGCCTCAGGTATGAGTGCCACACTCAATGTCCCACCGGGCTATCAGGAACCATTCAATTCCATGCCCTATCTCGTAGTGGTTCCCGCCAGAGCCACAGAATTTGCTGCCCTGACTGAGCAAATGGTACGGATGGGCGTTCGGGCAGATGCCATTCAAGCCAAAACCGCCCCACGGGGGCCCCATTTAGCGATCGGTCCCTTTGCTCAACAAAGCGAAGCCGATTATGTCAGTAGCTATTTGCGGCGTAGCGGCGTGGATGCCAGGGTTTACTATGAACAGTAGTTGATTAATCCTTCATGCAACTGACCCGATCGCAGCAACTGCAAACCTTCGTCGTCACTGCCGAACAAATGCGGCAAATCGAGGGACGTGTGTTTGCGGCAGGCATGCCTGTAGCGGCATTAATGGAAAAGGTGGCTGGCTTAATTGTCGATCGCCTGATCTCCCTATATCCCTCCACCTCCTACCGCCAAGTCGGAGTGCTGGTCGGACCCGGACACAATGGCGGTGATGCCCTGGTCGTCGCTAGAGAACTCCAGTTTCGGGGATATCAGATGAGCATTTATCGCCCATTCTCCCGCTTTAAGGAACTAACGGCGGCCCATGCCCAGTATTGTGACAGCCTCGAAATTTCCCAGGTTGAGCATCCAGACGCGTTACAGTCCTGCGATCTACTCATTGATGGACTATTTGGGTTTGGGCTAGAACGAGCAATTGAGGGGAATCTCGCTGCCGCGATCGACCAAATTAATCAGTTCCCTATCCCGATCGTCAGCATCGATCTGCCCTCTGGTCTACATACCGATACCGGAAAAGTATTAGGGACAGCAATTCGCGCCACCCGGACGTTCTGCCTGGGCTTGTGGAAACAAGGACTCCTGCAAGACTGGGCACTCGAATATACGGGACAAGCCGAATTAATTGATTTTGATCTACCGTTAGCCGATATTTACGCCATTCTGGGCGATCGTCCAGCCGTCAATCGCATGACTCCCGAGCGAGCGATCTCTGCCCTACCCCTGACTCGACCTGCCTCCACTCATAAATACAAACAAGGTCACTTATTACTGATTTGTGGTTCTTACCAGTATGCCGGAGCCGCGATTTTATCAGGTTTGGGTGCCCGCGCCAGTGGGGTTGGCATGTTATCGATCGCCGTCCCCCAATCCATCAAACCCTTATTAACCACGCAACTTCCCGAAGCCCTGATCCTGGGTTGCCCAGAAACCACCTCCGGTGCGATCGCTCACCTCCCTGAACCCACCGATCTGAGCAAGTATGACGCGATCGCCTGTGGCTGTGGCTTAACGATCACCGCTACCCCCGTAGTCGAAGCCGTTCTTGCCACTCAGCAACCCTTACTACTGGATGCCGATGGCTTAAATATTCTGGCTAACCTTGGCACAATTCCCACCCTCCAATCCCGCTCTGCCCCCACCATCCTCACTCCCCATCTCGGCGAATTTCAACGCCTATTCCCAGATCTGACTCAAGATATGCCCTGCCGAGTTACCGCTGTCCGCCAAGCCGCCACCCAAACTCAGGCGATCGTGCTATTAAAAGGAGCCAGAGTCGCGATCGCGGATACCGAAACTGTATGGATTAATCCTGACAGCACACCTGCCTTAGCTCGCGGTGGCAGTGGTGATGTGTTAACTGGGTTAACTGGAGGACTTCTGGCACAGCTCGCAGCCAGAGAACCGGAGGAGCCAAAAGCCTTGCAACAATTCAGCCAAGCGGTACAAGTAGCAACTTGGTGGCACTCCCAAGCAGGGATCTTTGCAGCCCAATCTCGCACCGAGTTAGGCGTTGATGCCCACACCCTGACAAATTATTTGCTCCCGGCTCTCCATCACGCGATCGTCACCGAGCAACCCTCGACAAAAGTTTGATTCACCTGTGCGAAAGGGGACAAAACTTGATATAGTAGTGTTTCAAAGCGGCGGCATAGCCAAGTGGTAAGGCAGGGGTCTGCAAAACCCTCACCCCCAGTTCGAATCTGGGTGCCGCCTTGAGGGATGGAGTGGGTAAATGTAGAGCGAAGGAATAAGTGTCCGTAGCGAAGGATTTCATGTCACAGCGAAGGATTCTATGTCCAAACCGAAGGATTGCATGTCACGATAGCGAAGGATTGCATGTCAATTCGTAGAGTATGCGAAGAAATACATGTCAATTCGTGAGAGGCGGCGAAGAATTGTATGTCAATTCGTGAGAGATAGCGAAGAAATACGTGTCAACTTGTAGATGATACCGAAGGAATACATGTCAATTCTGAAGACCTGTTATTCCTACTTTTCCAAAACTTTAGCTTACTCCTGAGATAGGTCTTGCCTTATGGCAAGCAAAAAGGTTTGCCCATCTTTCACAATACTTGTAGGGGAAGGGAAAGAGGCAGGGGTCTGCAAATATTTGAGCGATGTGAAGCGATCGCTACAAGGAGCAGAGTCTTACTACTACAGAAAAGTTAGAATGACTGAGGAACACGGAACGATCGCAACTAGGTCTCAAGAGACAGGTGCGATCGGGATGTCATACTGAAAACTAAAGTAGTTTGTTTCTTAGCTAACCCAAGCTCAGCGAAACAGTTCGCCTTCAACTTAAGCATTGGGATCGTCACGCTTCGTCTTTCAACTTCCCGCAGGCACTTATGAAATAGCCAAATGTGACCTCAAGTTACCCGTACCCATAAAGGCGATCGCGCTTGGTAGAAGGCGAACCCAGATGCTACATCCCTTGGCATCGCTTTCAACTTGCCCGTACACATGAAGGCGATCGCGCCTGACCAACCTCACAGTGCCTCCAGGACAATTAGGCTTACTTTCAACTTGCCCGTACCCATGAAGGCGATCGCGCCGCAATGGCTGCTGTTCAAGAAAACATCTTGATTCTTACTTACTTTCAACTTGCCCGTACCCATGAAGGCGATCGCGCCTCCGTGGTCTAAAACCTCTCATCAGCTTGAATTTCATCAGCAGTTTTGTCAAAGGTATTATGCAGCCTTTTAGAGAAACTAGAATAGTCTGAATTGAAGACTTACTTATGCTACTCAACCTTTGAACTGATGAGAGTTCTAGCCTTTCGGCAAAGGTGCCAAGGTTTTGTACCCCGCTTGGGTTTGCCAAAAATTAGGGGAAGTCCGCTGGTTTCATTGGCGATTCAGCCTGCCACGTATCTTCGCCAAACCTGGTCTGATACACAATCTTGCTGTACTGCAAGACAAACGTTAGTTTGTCATAAACAGTAGAGAATCGCGAACTCACAGCGCTGAATTGTCTCCTTGTGGTCGTGAGTAAGCGGGCAGTGCCAGGGACGGAAAGCAATGAAACTGTCCCATTTCCAAAACTCGCATCGTAATGACGCTAGTCAGGTTCGTGCGCTGATACTAATGTACCATAGAGTCACAAAAACTTCAATGCTAAGCAGATTTTTTAGAGCGAGATTTTTTTGGCTGAGCTTTATCCTTGTATGCCTCGATCGCCATCAGTTTGCCCTGTTCCTGAGAACTGCCCTGAATCGGTTGCCGCCCAGTCTTTACTAAAATTCCTTCCTTCTCGGCCTGATTGGTGATGTATGTAATCAGACGTCCGTAACTCCACGAGTGGTTCTTCTCATTCTGAGCTTTTGCAAACTTCTTCTCAATACCTTTCCATCCGCCACACTCACGTTCTGCAAACGCTGCAATTTCAGCCTGCTTTCGTCGTCTGTAATCATTCATGTCAGGTAAAACAATAAAACCTGATTGATGTTTCTTGGCAAAATCAATTACAGCGTTTGCAATGCGTTTATCGATCGTGTCACCCAAATTGGATTCCCCAAACTGGTCATTGGCACCTCGTTTCTGGTTCTGAGTACGGCGGCGTGAGTTGAGTTGCCGTTCAAACTGTCTCCGTTTGACTAGTTCATAATCCTTACCAAGTAATGCTTCGAGACCCCGACATTCCATAATCTTGCCTGAAATAGCATCTGAGATCGTTGCGGTTACCAAGCCACTTGAACCAAGTGCAACACCAGGGAACCTCGATTAATTGAGGTTTTACAAATTTCAAGTCTCATTCCAGTCTCAAAGTCGATTATCAGTCCTCTATGCCGTCAAATCTGCTGTGGATTCTCCGCTCCACTTGCTGCCATGCCGGATGTTGGATAGATCTATCCGTCAGCTTCAACCGGGCGTGTTTGCCAGAAGACCAAACGCAGGAAGTTGTAAGTCAAATTCTTCAACCCTAACTGCACCTTAGCCCGCTCCAGTCCAATCGAGCGTACCAGTTTGCCACCCATTTGCATCACCCAAGCCCCAAAGACATGCTCGACCTTGGCCCGGGTTTGAGAGCGCTCTCGGTTGGCGGCTTTTTGTTCCTCGCTTAAGGGGCGATTGCGATAGGCGCGTTCATGGATGTGACTGATGAAGGTTAAGACCACGAGCAACCCTTCGAGGGCGACGGAACGATAGGCACTGTCCGCCCACACCTCATCGCCTTCATTGTCAGCATCGAGCACTGCCGTGAAGGCTTGACTATCGTGCACGGCGGCATCGGTCACGGCATAGCGACGAATAAAGCCATGGTTGGCATCAATACTCAGGTGATCCTTATAGCCGAAGTAACTCTTGCCGTTTTTCTTCGTCCAGGTCGCATCGCCATCTTTTTGTGCCCCCTGATGCGGATTCTCTTGCCATTGGGGTGGCCTTTTTCCAGCCTCCAGATGGGCTTTTTCATCCTGGTCAAAGTGCTGTTTTGGCACCGGGATCAAGGTCGCATCAATAATTTGCCCCCCTTGGGCTTGATAGCCTTGCGCGCTTAAGTATTCTCCAAAGGACTCAAACAACGGCTCTACTAATTGATGCGCTTGCAACTGCTGACGAAATAACCACACTGTGGTCGCATCCGGCACCGAATCTTCAATTCCTAACCCCAAAAATCGCATGAACGAGAGTCGGTCTTTGACTTGATATTCCAACGCTTCGTCACTGATGTTGTACAACTGCTGTAACACTAACAGCTTAAACATCAAAATCACATCCATAGGCTTGCGTCCAGCGTTGCTTTTGCGCGGTTTGTCATGGATCACGGCAAGTTGTGCCCGAAACGATTCCCACGGAATTAACCGGTCTAAATCTTCTAAAGTGCTTTTCTTGGCGGCTAATTCTTGCTGGCGCTGTTCTAAATCCCAGAACCCTTGTTGTCCCATTGCTGTCCTTGGATGGCCTGACTGCTGCTATCTTATCTCTCTGATCTCAGAATGAGACATCCTTTTTTCGATTTTTCGAGGTGCCCACCAGTAACAATATGAGGTTGTCCAGCATAGAGGGGTTTACTGGTCCGCTCATAGTTATTGTCATAACTCTCCAGTCGTCTTAGAGTTCCAGATTGACGACTGTGACGATCCTTACGAGTTTTCGTTGATTCACCCTTCCCTTCTAATTCGGCAATATTCTTTTCTAAGGTTTGGAGTGATTTAGCAGTGGATTTCTTTTGCTCTTCAATGTCAATCTCGGTTCCCTCTTTACTTCAATACCGGGTTTCTATAGTGCAATGTAAGAATAGCTGGTACCGATTCCAGGGAAATTCCGGGTCATAGAACTCCGGAGCGAGTGAACTATCAGACTTAGTGCTAGCGACCAGTCCTTCACGCTTTGCTCGCTTCTTTGCAGCTTTTCGACGGCGTACAATTCTGTTTTCGTTTTTCTTGTACTCTCTCCAAATCAACGTTGCCGATCTCACTAGAAATAAAGCGGACGTATTTTCGTCTGTATTCTTGTCATACACCTTGCGCTCTTCTAGAGCCTGCCAAACAGCATGAATATGACGGTAATCACCAGCGACTTCAAAAGCATATTTCTCGTCAAAGCTTTTGAAACAGACGCAGACTCGCTTTCGAGGTTCGGTGTTGGAGCTTTCCTTCCCAACTTGTAAGTTCTTGGCTCTTAACTTCTCAGCCTCAGTACCCCTAGAGGTCTCTTCTTCTGCTTGTAAATCTTCCGTCTGAAATCTTGCAGGTTCAGCCCAGATGAAGTCATCACTACTCTCAAACAGAATTGGATGGGGCATGAAAGTTTGCTTCTTGAGTAATGCTGATTCTATTGAATTCCACTCAGTCTCATCTTCTATGACACCAATTGATGCAACTTCATCCAGTATGTCCTTACCCACCCACGGGCGTCCCTTCGGTAGACGGCTTTGCAATTGTTTCTGGAGGATCTCGATTTCTTTTTTCTTGCTATGAATGCGATCGCTCAGTTTTTTGATATCTTTTTCGGTTTCATCACTTTTGATTTCAAATCTGTTTTTGATCAGGTATGCAACCGCACACTTCTCAAGTAAATCTTCTGTTGCACGGTGTTTGTCATACAGGACTTTATAGATTCCTCCCTCGATCGCTTTCTTACTTTTTTTCTTCTTACTCTCCTTAACAATCTGGGCATTTACTTCGCTCAAAACTCCTTTCGCCCTATTACGTATTACATCCAACTCACAACCACTGGTCGCTGTCAACTCAACATCTGTTTTCAGAACTTCAACGGAATGAAGGAGTTTGTTTACCTCCTCCTGACAATGACAGAATCTACATGATCTGAGCCAACCAGGATAATGTAACTGTCTCCGGGGCTTTTTGGGGACAGTAAGCGTTTTGTAGTTTGGTAAACAACCGAAAAATTTTAGTTCATTTATACTATAGTACTAGAGTATTAAATTGGTGGGTGGCACAGTTAGCGGTACAGCTAAATTAAGCCATCACCAATATTATTTGAGAACAGGAGAATTCTTGTGTTTAAGCAATTTTCGATCGCAGCAATTCAGCAAGAGCTTACGAAGCTAGAGACATTGAGGTATGAGCAGTTGAAAGGTCTTTTAGAAAAATTGGAATGTCAAAAAAAGAGACTACCGATTGAAGATCATCCAATCATCGATTGGGGTATCAGTCTTATAAAGGTCAAGATGAAAGAAGAGGAGAAGTTGAAGAATAGGATGAGTGAATCTAGTGCATATTTTGCTTCTAAATATCGTGACTATTCCAGCTTTATGCTTTCTTCGAGATGGGACAATCTAAACTTGAGCATCCAAAAAGATCTAAACTTCCTTTATGACTCAGGACTGAACTGTTTGGATGAAATTTTAACGAAGAGTTGTACAGAAGATGAAAGATTTCTTGTTTACACAACTCACTTTAAAGCTTATTTATTCCGTTTTTGCAATGAGCAAAGGGGAGGGTTAGTATTTCAAAAAATAATTGGCGGGTATATAAGTCACTATAGTGATGCTTATTACCAACAAGAGCAGAAAGTTTCACAACTTGCTAGTCAACTTGCACAATACTTAACGCAAAATTAGCATTAAAGAGCTATGCTACTGTTTCTAAGCAAGATCTTCAAATAAGAAGGTTTTTGAATGTGAAAAACGAATTTCTCGGGTTGCTAATAGCTTATTATAAATCCGAAAAATTCTTTCGAGGCTTATTCTTGATAATTTGAACTCTTTTTGCGTTCATCTCAGAATTATATACAGACTCTCTTGCGAGAACGTCTCTGATCATTGTAATTAAATCTTCTGTTCCAGGCAACTTACTTAATGTCGCTATAAGAAGGTTTATTTGAATTTGAAAAATACTATCCATCCGCTCATTTGGATCTGTTGCTATGAGTTTACTTGGGTGTTCTCCAGCAATAGTCACTTCCTGATTTAAGCTCAAAATAATTCTTTCTTTAAAGTCTTTATCCAAGTTAACACTATCAACCTTAGCTTGAAAAACCCTAGATTCGGCTTCTTCTAATAACCTTAGATGGCTCTCTTTGAATCTTCCAACTTTAAATTTGTTAGCCTCATTTAAAGTAACTTTTACTCTACTTAAAAGCTTCTCAAGCGTATGCAAATTTTCTTCCGAAAAAGATTCCGGTTTTTTTTCAAGTTCTTCAAGTACTTGGTTTATTGTGATCTTTAGTAACTCATGCTCCAACCAGCTTGTATATGCCTCAACGCACTGTAAGCGTTGAACAAGTACTGGATTTGTTTCTACAGTCTCCGAAATCATCAGAATTAAGTCTTGTTCTAGTTCTCGTTTTACTTTTTCTTTCTCTTCTTGCTTTAAGATCTCAGTGAGAATATCTTTTACTGCAAAAGCTGCAAAAATAGATGCGATCGCGAATATTACAGGAAAAGAAATTTGTCCAAACAAGTCTCCCTTCCAATCTGCTTTCAACTTGTCTATTTCATCTTTTACAACTTTTTCTGCTTGCTCTTGTGCTTCTTGCTTAATTTGCCCATCAATGTAACCTTTTGCCAGAATAGAGTTTGGGTTTTCAGAAACTGCTTTTTGCCGAGATGAGGTCTTCTGCTGTGTAGTGATCACCTTGTTCACTTCTTCCGCTATTTGTTTTTTTTGCTCTTCTGTCAAAGACTGATTTGTTTGATTGGTATTCTGTGGAGATGTGTTTGAAGGCTTAAAAAGAAGGAAAGTAATCAGTATGATGATAAAGAATGATAAATAAATAGAGATCGGAACGATGAATAGCCACAACCCTTTAGAAGACAAGGTAGTACGAATTATATTTAGTATCTGATCAGGATGCTTCAAGAAATTTGTTTTTTTCTCTCCTATCTCTAGGTCTGTTTTTCTTTGGTTTGCTGCTGTGTTTATTTTTTCTGGTTGGTTTAGACTCTCCGACATTTTGCCACCTCAAATTGACTGATCAAAAGTTTGAACAATTGCTTTTAGCATCTCTATTTGATCATCAGGGATCTCCTGAACTCGCTTAATCATAAGAGATGCTGTTGCCCTAGTGACCTCAATCTCCTTAGCAAGCTTGCGAGCACTGATATTGGGATTCGACTTGCATAGCAGTAAGATTGCTTGAAACCATTTTCTTAAATCGACATGGGTTTTATGAAACAATGTGCCGACAGTCACGCTATATGAAGTAAAGCAGCTATTACATCTGTACCTATGTTCGTTTTTATACACGCTTGCCTTGGTTGAACCACAGTATGGACAGGTTGGGATTCCATTCCAGCGAATGTTCTCAAGACAGGCTAAACACTCCTCATGAGTCTCAAGCATGGGAAGCTACTCAAAGTTTGAGCAATTGAGGGACAAAAGCTCAAACTACAGGAAGAAACCCACTATCAGGAGAACATCCGTAAACTACATGAAATCATATAAGTAGCGATATGGCGGTTTTGCTACTTTTAGTACAAGATTTTTTTTACAAAAATATAAAGAGCCGCGTGTTTGAAAAGGTCAACACTCAATCAGAGCAGCTCAACTTTTTTGATTTGGCAACTGCCTGTTTTGCTAGTCAGGACTTTTCACTTCGAGATGACTGGGCGAAGCGGGAGGAACGTCTCAAGCAGCATCGGGTCTTACAGACCGTAAAAGAGACTGATTACATTGCCTGTGTGGCACTGGTCGCTACTTATCATCAACGCCAACAGGCAATCGCAGCAGGCACCCCTACCCAACAACTACCCGCAGTCGCTTGTAGCCGGGAGGAAGTGTTGGATCTTTCGCTGGCGGACTACCAGAAGTACGCTGATCAAGTCGTTGTAGGCTACGAGGAAGCAGCACGGTTTTTGTATGGACAAAAAATCCAAACGGCTGAGAATTTGCCATACCAGATTCAGTTGGTTGCTCTTGCGGCAATCCTGGCTGTCGTAGGTTACCCACAGGATCGGGTGCGGGCGAAGCTGGAGCAGTGGTTCTGGTGCGGGAGTTGTGCAGCTCTATATACCTCCTGGCACGAACGTCGTGCCTCACGAGATATGGTAGAAGTCCCTATCTGGTTAAACGGGGGTGGGGAACTACCCAACACTGTCCAAATGGCACATTTGCAGGCTGAACGGCTCTTGCTTGTGCGACGGCGGCATGGAGCAGTTTATAAAGCTATCAATGCTTTGCTGCGGAAAAATGGGGCGATCGACTTTGCGGCTGGTGAGGCATTGGCAGAGATTAATCTGTTCAACGACCCGATTGACAGCCACCACATTTTTCCTGTGGCGTACTGCAAGAAGCAAGGGATTGATAAAGACCGATACAACAGCCTGGTGAACCTGACACCCCTGTCCCGATTATCCAACCAGAAAATTGGTGGAAAGGCTCCAAGCCAGTACTTGCGGGTATTAGAAGCAGAAGGGATCAGTCGGCGACGGATGGACGAGATCCTCAGATCTCATTTGATTGAACCAGAAACTCTGAGAGCAGACGACTTTGAATCCTTCTTGAGCAAACGTGCCTACGCTTTGATGGATTTGGTGAATCGTGCAATGGGCAAGACATCAACAGGTGGGCTGATGGAAGTTGCTTCCACCCCAACTTCCAAACGGGCAAGTGCTTGATTGTCCTATGATCCATAACTGGGATAGCCCTTATGTCTCAATCTCTGGAAGATTACCGATTTGCATTAGTGGAACGGGCATTACGGATCAGGGACAGTGACAAACCGCCAAACTGGTATTTGCCTGAAACAGTGCGATTTGCAAAGGATGCAACAAATTTCCTGTATTTACTGCTGAAAAGCGCGATCGCGGCAGATGTGCCATTGATACCACCACAAAACCAAACGATATCGCAATCCTCCTCTATTCAGGAACTGCGATATCAGTGCTGTGAACTGGCAGAGAAACTGTATCAGGCAGAGTTAGCCCAGCAAATACTGGTGGCGCTGGAGTTAGTTGGACACATTGCTCGACTGGTTCGGTTGGAATCTGAACGCGCTCAGCAGTTTGCTAAAACTCGTGGGATTCATCCTTATTTGGGTAAACGAAGTTAGCAGACCGTTCCTACTGTTGAATTACCCCAAGGTTTTGTACGACTCATGTTCAAAAAACGCTCACTCCTATTACCCTGCAAACGATATTTAGTTAGCTCTCTATTCCTGGCGAGATTACTTGGAATCAATAAGTTCTTGTTGTTTCAAGGTATCTTGCCCTATAGCAAAGCATTGAAAATCCAAAGTTGTCTATTGAATCTGTGGATGCTAGAGCAGAAACGACTGTGCGCTACTACATTCAGAGTATTGGAAGAATCGTTTGCTGATGGTAGCGTCCCTTCAGATGCTGATTGCCTGGAATATTTCCAAGATTTGAAAACCTTGGAAGCAGAAGGTCGTTATGATTGTGTGCTCAACCAGTTGTACCTACCTCGGAATGAATCCCTTGAAATCAATCACGATGAGTATTCGACTCCCGATCGCAGCCAACTTTAGTAATTCCTGGAAATATTCCTGGAAATTTGGAATGTAGGCATTCTGAGGCTTCCACAAATCCCCAAAAAGTTTGTGGGAGCAGGTTTGAGAGGTAGGGGGGATCGGTTCCAGAAAAATCTGGATTGTTTTCTCTGCTGTTCCTACAGGTTTTCCAGGATTAGTCAAACAATGGTTTTCAAGAATTATCGGAATTATAGTTTTCAGAATTTTTAGGATAAACAACCGCGTGGTAATCACGCTCCTACTCCTTGTGCAGTGGGATTGGAATAGCCTTGATGACTTGATCGCAAAAATATTAAGCGTACTGAAATAGAACACCTATACTCTCCCATCCATGCAATGGAATAGCGGTTTGCTTCCAGCATGGCTAACTACACATTTACTGGAGAGTTAGTTGTGGGTACTTATTACGTTTTCATCAAGGAAACCTATTACAGACCTGTAAAAATCGAGGCTGCAAGCAAAGAGGATGCTGTTGATCAGGTAGCAGACGATCGCGGAGCAGCGATGCCAATTGAGTTTCACTCTACTGGGCATTGGTCAGAGTGGTTGGTGGAGGACGAGCAGGGAGTTCGGTATCAACATGTGGTCGGGGTGGGTTACACCCGCCTCTAAATACGCCTCTAAACGGTACAAGTTTTTTAGAAGCGAAAAATTATCCCTTCACTGTCCACACCTTGAATACACTCTCATTCAGGAGAATTTTATGGAACTTGTCCTCCGGGCTGTGCCTGTGCATCGTGGCTTGCTGAGTGAACATCAGAGCTATGTTGCCAGTTTGCTATTTGGTGATATTGCCCGACTATTAGATGTTGGCTGCCTCTACGTTCCAAATGATCCAGAATTACCAGACTTTGCCCAACGCAAACCCAATCCAGTCAGGGTAAAGACGATCGCCCAGTATATTCTGGACACCTATGAAGATGGCAGCACCTTCTTTCCAGCCATCTGCCTCAACGTCCAACCGCGACCGATCTATCGGGATGGTAGCATCGTGCTACCCTATCACTCCGTAAGCTTGCGACTAACCGATGGGCAACACCGCTGTTTTGGAATTCGTCAGGCGCTCAAGAATGTAGAGGATGATCCAATCAAAGCTGCTGCTCTGGCTCAGTTAGAACTGGGAGCTTTGATCTACGCTGGGCTACCTCTGGAACAGGAGCGACAGGCATTCCGGGATCAAAACTTGCTGGTACAGCGTCCGAGCGTGTCTTTGGCTCACACCTTTGATCAGCGATCGCCATTGGTGCTGATTGCGAAAAAGCTGTTGGAGCGAGTTCCACAATTTTATAACAATGTGGAAATGGTTGAAAACGGACTTGGGAAGCACAATCCTAAACTGATGACGTTTTCAACTTTGGTGACTGCCACCCAACATATGTTTCCAAATCTGAAGTCAAAGAAGGATTTGGAAGCTCGTGCTGATTGGGCTATGACATTTTGGGCAGCCGTTGGTTGCACACTCCCCGACGATCCCTGGAAAGTGGTTAGTAAGAAGGAGCGCGATCGCCAGCGGCAGGAGGTTTTAACGGTGACAGCCGTTGTAATTCAGGCTCTGGGACTGGTGGCACGCGATTTATATATTGAGGGAGTTCCTGATGAGGACTTGATGAAGCGACTATCCAGGTTACGGGAGATCAACTGGCATCGGGAAGACCCCTTCTGGCGAGAACGGGGGGTAACGCAAGTCGGAGCAGAGGTGATTCTATAGAAGGAAGTACGAAGTCTACCAATAGATCTACGCCACACATAGTTTTACACTCCGTTTGATTAACTGAACTTTATTAATCGAGAATTGTCCAATCCTGTACCAGTTATGGTCGTAAACTGATACCACCTTATTAACCTCGCTGAAACCACCAATCCATCCGCGATAAACTCTGCCAGCTTTTTCAGCTTGTACGAAATCACCGGAACGAAATATCCAGGGTGTAATTGTGCCGCCCTTGCGTTTACGAATTCCGCCCTTACTAAAATTCTCGAAATGCAACTGCCTTCTGAACAAATTGGGTCGGGCGATCACTCGAAAGGGAGAAGGTGTGATTCTGACGAGTCCAACCCAGTGGTGTCCATCTTCTCGCAATCGATGGAATGATTGGTATTTCACAAATTGACTACACGCTAAAGCGATCCCATCAACCGCATGAGTTTGTGGGGACTGAATAGATTTATCAGCCTTTATCTTCACCAGTCCCAAGTGATTGCGGAGGTTAGAAGTTTGCCAACCCAATTTAGTGACAACTGGAGCAAGTTTCTCTAGCCACTCCAGCATCACTTTTTGACCCACCATGACTGGACTGAATGACTTATCTCCCCGCGCCTCAACGTACTCATAAACGATGGTTGAAACTGGAAACAGCCGCATCAGTTCTTTGACAATTCGCAACTCGAACTCACGATTGGCACGAATTGAAGGCACTAACTTTTTTTGTCTGCGGTTGTCAAACCGTTGCTGTCGATGCGCTCTGAGTCTGAAGGCAACTTTACGGTTGATGCGTCTACCTCTTCTGGCGCGTCTAAGAATGCGCCGACCCGTCATCTTTTTAGTCACAGCAGGGAAAGGCAGAATCAGGTGAGCAGTCAATAGGGTGAACTGGCTTGACTGAACTGCAATACCTGAAAACTTCTTGCCGGGGTCAATACCAACCACGATAAGAAACTGTTTGTAAATGTTAGTTAAGCAGTTTTCGGTTTCCTCGTTCGACGATTGTTGGTTAATCGCCTGAGCATTAACCGAATCATGACGACATAAATCATGCCTTCATGATTTTCAGGCAAGGTTTCATAGTCTCGGGTCAGTGCTCGGGCATTTTCTAACCAACTCCAAGTTCGTTCGACAATCCAGCGCTTGGGTTCTAGTTGAAACCCTTGGGCACCCTCTGGACGCTGACTGATTTCCACTTCGACGCTCCGCTCTTCAGTGTCAAACGCATTGCTAATAAGAGTTTTCAAGGTTCCGCGATACCCTTTGTCTGCCAGCACTTTAGCAATCCACTCATACATCTCTAGCACCCACATCAGCACTGCTGGTGCGGCTTTGACATCGGCTACATTAGCTGCACTAACGTAGCACCCCAACACCAATCCCAATACATCGACCACAATGTGGCGCTTGCGTCCTTTCACTTGCTTGTTGCCATCAACCCCTTGCTCCTCCCCCCTTTTTGTCCGAGTTTGACGGACTGACTATCGATGATGGCCAAACTAGGTTGAGCCTCACGCCCCTCGCTGACCCGCACCTTCTGCACCAGGACTGTATTGATTTGCTCCCAAATGCCTAATCGAACCCACAACCGAAAGTAGCCGTACACTGTTTGCCAAGCGGGAAAATCGCACGGTAAACTCCGCCATTTGACCCCGTTATCGGCTCGGTAGAATATCGCGTTCAACACATCCCGTAAGTTCACCTCCCGGTCTTTGCCAAGCACCTTTTCACCCGGTAGAATCGCCTCTATTTGCTGCCATTCCTCGTCTGTCAGGTCACTCTCGTAAAACGGTTGGCTCATTGGTTCAATCATGATGAGATGGATTGTTCAGGTATCGCTCATTTCATTTCCTACGAAACATCCCCTTCACATCTATTTACAAACAGACTCTAAGTTGAGTGTTGCGGCTAGAAGGCTCTTGGAATAAACGCACCTGCTTGATGTTGAAGTCATTGCTGACCCACTCTGCTTTGCCAGAATCCACCCATTTTTGCGCCCTGCGGAACAGTGTCGGCATCAGTGGCGTAGAATCTGGGGCAAGGACTGGAATTCGGGCATTGGGGTTCATGGAGATAATCCAAAAACAACTTGTTCCTTTGATCAGCGCAATCAGGATGTCCTTTCTGCAAGCACTCTGAGCCAGAGAGTTTCTACATAGCCCGACTTAGGAAAACGGTCGGTAGTATGTGCCAGATTGCGCCTCTTGATCTAGTCAGGAGTTACCCGTGAAACCTGGCTGTCTCACGCCCCCATCTGCTGAGGGTTCTTGACAACACGCGAACCACTGTAAATGCTTGTCATCGGGTACTACGTGAGTGTGTAGGGAGCGTTTTCACTAAACGTACTACTCCTCATTTTTTCTTTGTGCATCAAACATAATTTGATATTTTGCATTGGGTTTTAGGTGACAAAGAACTTTCATGTGAGCTTCTGCATCATTACGGCGACGAAATCGCTGAACGATGATGGTACGGGCGTTTGGTAAGAGCCGAATAATACACCAGGGATGAAGTTGATCGCGGTAAGGCATTGGATAAAAAAGCATAGGAAAGTTGAGCGACTGCCACTTGTGCATCGCATGAACGGGTTTTCAGCAGATTTTTCAGCAGCAAAAAACGCTACTCATGCCTGAGCAGGTAAATCTTTGCTCTGTTGTTGAGATGTCTGTGTAGAAGATTTCGTAAAATGGCAAACTGATAGGGTGCAGCTAACTCTCAAGGTCTTTCACCCGTTGAGTTGCTACCACTTCCCTATTCGTGCCACTAAAAGCGTAAATCAATTTACGAAAACCGTCAACCATTTTACCCATAATGACAAGCAAGCCCGAACGATCGCCATTAATGAGACTCAGAGTACAACGCTTTTTGACTCAACAGCAGTTGGCGGATGCGTTAGGAGTAACTGAGACAACAGTGAGGAATTGGGAGGCAGGGCGATCGCAACCTAAACTAACCCCTGCTCAGTATAAAAAACTACTTGAGATTTTACAGATCACACCGGATGAGCTACCGGATGAATTTGGGACACCTGGCGGGCAAAGTGAACCATAGTTAAGGGCTGAATTATGGGAACTCTAAAGAAAACTACTCTTTAGGGAGCAATCTACTATGCCAATTACGCCAATTAGTGCAGCTTTGACTCAGAGCGATCGAGACGCTGTAATGACTGCTGTGGCTGCGATCAAAGCAAAGTTACCATTTTTAGTTGATCTGACAGCCGACGAGCGTAAAGCATTACCCAAGATGGGAGATAAGAGCCGAGCCTTTGTCAGTAAAGCATTGGAGGTGGCAACCCAGAATCCAGACTTCCTACCAAGATCTTTTGACCTGGATGAGATGCGGAAGGATGTGCAATTGTTTGAAGCCTTGTTTCCGTTGTTGATGTCACTGACACAATTACAGGAATTGGTAGACGATACCTGTTTAGCAGTTGGCAGTGAAGCCTATGCTTCAGCGTTGCAGGTTTACAATTATGCAAAGGCAAGTGGTCAGGGTTCTGGTTTAGATTCTGTCATTGGCGAAATGGGGCAACGATTTGTCAAGAAACCCCGAAAGCCCAAATCTCAAAGCACATCAGCCGTATCTTGAGATCTCCGACTCGCGTAAAAAGGCTGACCATTTGGCTAAGAAGATTCATGATTCAAGCTCGGAACTCGATCGGTCTACTGTTGAAGTCAACTATTTGAGTTCTGAGCTTCACAATTTGAGTTCAAAGGTCAAATTTTCAAGCTTGGAAGTCAAATTTTTGAGTTCAGAAGTCAAAATTTTCAGCTTAGAGGTCGAATTTTTGAGTTCAGAGATGCAAACTTGAAGTTTAAAACTCAAATCTTGAGGTTCAAAAGTCAAAAACTCCTATTTTGGACTTGAAAACTGAATCGTCACAATTAACCCTTATTCCAATGATGGCGACTACATCTCAAACCCAAATCATCTTTCCTCAATCCTCCAGCGAACAAGGGTATGCGTTTGAGTACCTCCTCCTCCGCTACTTCCAACAAATTCGAGGAAGTACCATAGAACATTTCTCGACGTACAAACACGGTAAGG
The DNA here is from genome assembly GCF_050753385.1 of Pantanalinema rosaneae CENA516. Classification (NCBI taxonomy): domain Bacteria; kingdom Bacillati; phylum Cyanobacteriota; class Cyanophyceae; order Leptolyngbyales; family Leptolyngbyaceae; genus Pantanalinema; species Pantanalinema rosaneae. Next base: position 70,208 of record NZ_JBLZFZ010000021.1, on the reverse strand, counting down.
ATAAGAAGTGGTATCAGATTGATGGTTTATTAGTGAATAATAAACGTCAACTTCTAGAAGCGAAGTTTTATCAAAAGCCTGTTGGGTGTAGAGAAATTGATCCAGATGAGCGTTTGCAAGCAGCAAAAGCCTTTGATTGTGATGAATTACTCCTGGTTTCCCTCAACGGCTTCAAAGATGATGTGCGATCGTGGGCAAGTTCTGTATCTCTGCCTGTACGTTTTGTTGAATGGAATGAGATTAGAGAAGATGTCTTAGAAAGCTTTGAGGGAACATTCACTGTATTACTAGATCAAGTTCTGTTAGAAGAAACAGTAGCAACTAGCTTCTCTAATCCAAAAAGTAAACTGTCGTTTAGCAATCAACTCAATGCAAGCTCCATTGCAGGATTTCCAGAATTCTCTGTTTACTCTGATTCTGTTGAACTCTGGTTGCGTCGTTTGCGTAGATTGGCAGATTGGCAAGAACAGTTAACAAACGGACAATTTCACTACCAGAACGCTTTAGAGACTGTTCGATTACTTCCTGATAAGGATAGTTATCTCAGCTTAGAAGAAGCTTGGCGAATTGAAGAGGCTTTTTCTGGCTATGCAGCACGAACTTATGGGGCTGTAAGAGAAACTGCACAAGCATTGAGAAATTTAGGGGGGTCAGCAGTTCTGAAAGCAGTTGTGCAAGAAATTCATCTTTCCTTTCAACAAGACCGCAGACCAGACAAACGAACAGGTGATAGTGGTGTAAGAGACTCACTGAATGCTTTAGCGTTTATGGCACTCGTACAACGTCCTGTGCAACGGGGAGATGGTTATACCTTGACTCCACTAGGTTGGGCATATGTCAGAGGTGATGAACCTGATGATCAAATCTTCAGGGAACGACTTACTGAATGGCTACCGTTTAGATACTTCAGATTAGCGATCGAAGAATATCAAGTTCCACTAGATAAGAGAAGCATTATTGAATGGTTTCAAACTCAATATGCACCGTATGAGCCTTATGCAAGATGTCTCTTCAACGCTAATAAAGTTGATGGTTTGATTACTTGGTATAAACAACTTGGATTCTAAATCTGACAATTAGAATTTGTATAAAAAAACATTGCTTAGAAGACTAAATTCATGAAATAAGAGAGACTAATTTCTGTTCATACAATTCTCGCCCTACTAACGTTGCCAGATCGGGTCTACCTGCGTCAATCAGGGCACGATCGCGAATCCGGCAAGAGTCGCACAACCCACAGGGTTCATCCTCGCCTTGATAGCAAGACCAGGTGAGGTGAATGGGAACACCCAGTTGTAACGCACGATGCACGATATCTACTTTGGAATCCATAACCAGTGGAGCCACAAGCTTGGGGACGTGCCCTTCTAATCCAGCCTTAGAGGAGAGGGTTGCAAGATGCTGAACAGCTTCTAGGTACTCCGGTCGGCAATCAGGATAGCCAGAATAGTCTACGGCATTAATTCCTAAGTAAATTGCTTCCGCTCCTTTGGCTTCCGCCAAGGAGAGAGCGATCGCCAAAAAGACCGTATTCCGCCCCGGCACATAAGTAATGGGAATCACACCAGGCTTCACACCGTCAGTCGGCACATCCACAGCTTGGTCAGTCAAGGCAGAACCGCCCCACTGCGCTAAATTCACATCCACCACAAAGTGTTCCTTGATCCCCAAATGCTCAGCCACCCGCTTAGCAGCAATGAGTTCGCGGTCGTGCCTTTGTCCGTAATGGAGCGATAGAGCAATCAATTCGTAACCATCAGCGATCGCCTGGGCAGCAGAGGTTGATGAATCCAGACCACCAGACAATAAAACAATAGCTTTGGGAGCACTCATAGTTCACCTCACGGTAAAGGGTAATTAGCTGGGCGATCGCCAGATAGGTTGTACGTCACTTTCAAATTGGTAAAGTTTGCGGCAAAGGTGCCCGATTTCATCACTGCGAGGTTGTCCGATTTCTCCGAAGGTTTCTTGCTCCATGTTCTCGCTCATTTGGTCATAAGGATCGCTATCCTCGTGGTTGTCAGCCCAATATTCCAGGGACGCAAGGATGATGGAAAGTTCGCGTGGGGATAGTTCAATTTGAGCCACTCGCTTTCACCTCTCTATCGAATGTTGGTGAACTTATGGGTTTGTAAGCTAATCCGCCATTCGGGATGACTGAGAACGTACTCGAAGATTAGCGAGTAGCTATCAGGCGTGCCCCATTCTGGTTGGAGCAACTTAACCGCATGAGTTGGAATTCTGGCACCGTGCTCCTCCGCCCATATCAAATCAGAGCGGTTGGCAATTACAACCTTCAATTCGCTGACCTGAGAATAAATACTTGCGTGAGGTGGTTTGGATGGCTTAGGAGAGAACGTGACCCAGTCAAAACTGCCACTAAATGGGTGTGCGCCGGAAGTTTCCAGATGCACTCGCAACCCTGCGTTTCTCAAACCAGAACTGAGGCAGGAGAGGTCGTGCAACAAGGGTTCGCCACCTGTGATCACAACGATCGCCGGATTTGCTGCTTTAGCTTCTGCAATCAGGTTCGTTGGATGGCGTTGGGGATGGCGATGAGCATTCCACGAATGTTTGGTGTCGCACCAGGGGCAACCCACGTCACAGCCTGCCAAGCGAATAAAGAAAGCATTTGTACCTGTCCAGGCTCCCTCACCTTGAACGGAGTGGAAGGTTTCCACCACTGGCAAGACCGCCGAGGCTGTTTTAGAGGTTGAGGTCGTGGGGATCAGGCTTGTCATAATATGCTACTTCGTAGATGCCGCAAGGGTTGCTCCTAGTCGTCTTCATACTCAGCCCAGGAATTGGGGGTTTCAGACACGGCGACCTTGAGCTTTACATCCGAGGGCAATTGCTTTTTCGTCTTTTCGTAGATATATTGAGCAATCATCTCGGCAGTCGTTTCATAGCCTTCAGGGAGAACTTCGTTCAAAACAGAGTGGTCAAGCCCCCCTTTGAGCAGGTCTTGCTTTGCCCAGCGGAGTGTGCGGAAGTCCGCTACCATAACGGGATGGGGACAATACTCGGAATCGTGAAGCTGGCTAGAAGTAGCCTCCATGCGAACCCGATAGGTATGCCCATGCATCCGTCCACAGGGACCGTCATAATCCCGAATGTAGTGGGCAGCATCGAAGGTAAATTCAGTCGTCAGTTTCCACTTGGGCATGGGGAGCTATCCGATCGCTTATAAACCAGTGGATCTTAGATCCGTTCCACATCTAGCGGCATAAGTCTTAAATTTATATCATTCCACCCTAAATATAGAATCAGTGTTAATGAATATTCTAGATGTGCCCTCTCAGCCTTCTCCTACACGGATCAGGGTATGAGATGAGTTCTATATTAGTTCATTTGTCCTATAAAAGTTTCTCTTGACTTGCCAAATGGCAAGTTGAATCTAAAAATTTAGGTTTGAAGGAAAAAGCAGGTATTTCTCCTTCCAAGCTGGTCATGTGCTCCACCGCGCGGAAACTTTCTCCAAGGTTTAGAAGGTGCTGAGAGATCTTGAAATCCATATTTCAGATAGATAAAAGTCTCCCTGTTGCTCCAATTCATAATCACCTAGCAGCAAGGCTAACCATACTTTGACAAGCGTCATCTGTGGGTCATGCCGCTGTAGTCTCTGGCAGAGTTGGGAAAATGTCACTTTTAACGTGGATGATTGGACCCATTCACCTAGCTCTCGGGAAATTGCCTCTATCCAAGCAGATACGTCCTCGTCGTGGGCGATCGCTAACACCTCCTGCACTTGTATGAATTCATCGTCAGAATCCACACAAGCCAGTAATCCGTCCTTCTCCCCTTCCCCCGCAGTTGAAGCTTCTGCAACCTCTTGAGAAGATCGCTTGCGTTGAAACGGCTTCGGTTGACGTGTCAGTTCAGACAGGTCAAGATGCATCGTTTGCTGTATCAGCTCGTTGAGCCAATCCTCTGCAATGAGCGGTTCTGCCTCAACATCTGTCTCCTCCCAATCACTCAACCACCGCATTGCTCTTTGGTGATGGAGATCCGCTAACTGGGCGATCGCCCATCCACCCAACCTGAGCTGGTCAATTTTCGACATCTGTCGCAGAACGGGTTCTACATTTTGCCACAGTTGATTCAAATTAGCTTGTTCTGGCTCAACTAATGCTTGCTCAAACAACTTTCGGATCGCTATTTCTGTCTGAGCAAACATAGGGAAGTTCCTTACTTTGCCTTTAAAGGACAGGGTGCGATCGGGCACTCACAAGGTTCTAGACGGATCGGTGGCTCAAACTCCGTAATGCCGTATCGCTCCTTCAACGTTACCAAAACCTTTTGCAGGTAGGACTTCACCTGCCCATTGGTCATACCCATGCAGTGGATTGGCTCGGTTTCTGCCAGTTTGTCTGATCCTCTCCATACCGTTACGGCTACTGCATGAAGATGAGCGTCTTTCCTTGCCTCCCGGTAAAGGTAAAGTAGCCCGATCTCTGGAAACTCAACTGGAACAGCGATTTTATCTGTTTCCGAGACCGTTGGTTCCTGACGTTGAGACGGCGATCGCTTCCCCCGTCGTTTGGCATTACTTTCAATTCGATGACGGTAGTGCGATCGCCGTCGATGACAGCGTTTAGGGTTCCAGCAATCATCACCCGACTCACCGTGAAGTTGTTGAGCTTGGGCGACTGAAAGCTGGCTACAGTGCAGACATTTTGCCTGGGTAGGGCGTGGCATCCGCTTGGGCGCTGAAGTACAGGTTTATAGCGTTAGTTTTTGTGTAGTACAGATAATTATAGTTATTTGGAGTAGACTTAGGGAAATCTGAGCTGACTACCGCAAATCAAGCCTTCCAGCACTGCTCTATTTCAACAACGGGATCAACACGATGGCTGAAGCTGAGCCAAAATTCTACTTCTACGACAAAACGGCTCTCGAAGCTTTTCCTGTCCCCGCTACTCCTGTTGATCTCCGATGGCAGCGTGTGGAGGAGTTTCTGCAAAGCCGAGAGTTTGCGCCAAATACTCGGAAAGCTTACGAGCGGGAGCTGCGGCGGTTCGCCAATTGGACAGAGAAACCTTGGCACGCGATTACTGCTCAGGATGTCGATCGCTTTAAGAGGTTTCTGAAGGAGGGGCGATCGCAAGACACACCGACTGATAATCCAGGAGCAGGGAATCCTTTGAAAGCGGCTTCAAGTAAACGTGCTTTGGCAGCACTGCAAAGTTTCTTCAAATGGTTAAATAGCCGGGATTACATCAGTAAGAATCCGACCCTTGTAATTGAGAAGCCCAAACTAGAGCCGTTGCTCTCTAAAGAACTGAAAGCTTCTGAAGTCAGAGACTTGCAGAAAGCGCTGGAAAATCGGGGAGAGACAGAAGCGAGAGACACAGCGCTCTTAGCTGTGCTTGAACACGGACTCAGAGCTTCCGAGATTGCGGCACTTAACATTGAAGATTATGACGGAGTGAGGCTGCTTATTCGACGGGCAAAAGCAGACAGTGTGGGTGCTGTCCCTCTGCTTCAACCTGCTCGGAAATCCTTGGACGCTTATTTAGGATGGCGTTTACGGCAGGGTTTACCAGTTACTCCCAATTCGCCGCTATTTCTCTCAACTTCTAATAACAGCAAAGGGCAGCGACTGAGCTATTGGGGAATTTACAAAATCATGAAGGATCTGGCACAGGCAGCAGGGGTTGAGGACTTTCATCCTCATCGTTTACGGCATACCTTTGGAACCAAGTTAGTGCTGAAAAAGATGGACAGCACTTTGGCACGACAGTTAATGCGGCACAAATCTGAGGCAAGCTTTGAGCGATATACTCGGCGGGCACTAGAGATTGAGGCAGAAAACCAGTTTTACGAGGTCTTTGGTGAGGAACATCCTGACGGGGCGATCAAGCATGGATTAAACGAGTAGCTCAACGCCAATTCAGCGTAATAGTGACCTTTAGACGAGAAATGCTTTCCCTACAAAAATCTCGCGATCGCCCTCCTGAACAAACACATAGACAACAGAAGAATCGTTGGGATCAAACCGAACATTGACCAAGTTTCCGATGTGATTTTCTAGCTTGTCCTCTCCCCTATAATGTTGATGGTTAAGTTTCAGCAGTCGATGTTCAAAAAGCTTACGAGTGCATATTCTCATCACTTCGGCAGGGTCAACTCAGTGACTTCGGCACTGGATTCTCACCCAACTTCGGCAGGGTTAATTTCGTCTGCTTCGGCCGGTCAATTTGTTGTAGATCAGATCGCATGTGAGATCACCTTTGCTCCAAACGATAACATGATCCCTCTCTGGCTGAATTAGGCGATGGCATATTCAGCCGTATCGGGTTGAACCGAACTGGTTAACTTTCGCATCGACTCTCCTTTGAGAGACAGTCTCAGCGCATCGTGAACAATGCGGTCGAGCATAGCATCAGCCAGGGTGGGGTCTTGGATTTGTTGATGCCACTGAGAAACGGGGAGTTGGGTCGCAAACAAACAAGCCGCTTTGCGATAGCGTTCGTCCAACAGATCGAGTAGATCGCGTGCCTGTTCCTGGGAGAGAGGATCGCGCAACCAGTCATCGAGGATGAGCAGGTTGAAGGTGGCTAATTGTCGTTTCCACTTAGGCAATGATCCATCTGCTTTGGCAAGTTTTAATTCCAACAAGAGGTCTGCGGTTCTGAAGTAGCGCACACTGTGTCCCTGCTGACAGAAGGCGTCTGCCAACACCGAAGCCAGGAAGGTTTTGCCCACACCTGTGGGTCCGACAAGGATCAATTGAAGGTGTTGGTGTAACCATTGTCCCTGTGCCAACTCCAGAAACTTCACCTTGCTCAAGCCACGAGCGACGTTAAAGTCAATGTCATTCAAACTGGCAGTGGTCGTCAGTTGAGCTTGCTTGATGCGGCGTTGCAACCGTTGCTGGGCACGTCGCCAGTGCTCACGTTCCACCAACAGTGCTAGTCGTTCATCGAAACTGAGATCGTGATAAGTGCTGCTGGTCTGTTGCTCACTCCAGGCTTCGAGCATCCCGACCAGGCGCAAGGCTTTGAGTTGTTCAATCGTAGACGGATTCATCATGAGAATTGATCCAATGAGAAATAGTTAGGAATAGTACTGAGCACCCCGGACGTTTGCATGTTCAACAACCGGAACGACTGGATTGTCATCCGCCAAGGGTTCTTTGTCCAACTGGGTTTGCAGCATGGAGCGGATGCGACGCAAACTGACAATGCCAAACACATTCGCCCGATGACAAGCCGCTTCCAGCCGCGCCGTGCCATACTGCGTTGCTAGAGACTGCAAACCTCGCACGGTACGAAACGCCTGCTCTTCATGGTCTTTGCGTTCAAACATTGCCTCCACCTGGCTTGTCGTGTGGCGTCCGACCTGTTGCGCCCAGGCTAAAAAGCGTTCTTTCGACTGGCGTTTGTAGGCCCAATGTTCAGGCGGCATATGGTCGGGTAGCGTCGTGTGGCGATGGGGCAGGCGGCAGCGTTCGTGGGCAGCAATCCGCTTGCCATCGTGAAAGATTTCGACCATTTGCTCAGACACCTTGACTCGCACTTCGTGCTGCACAAACCAATAGGGGACGGAGTAATAGTGCTTTTCGACCTCAATGTGATAGTCCAGGTTGACCTTCGCTGTCTTCCAGTGGGCAAACGTGAAGGGTTGAACCGGTAAAGGAGAGAGGGCAGGTTGGTCTACTTGCTCAAACAATACCCGTCGCGACACCCCATAACCGGGCATCGTCCGCTCATTTAACGCCTTCAGCCTCTGGGCAATAGCAGCATTAAGGTCGCTCAGTGTGCTGAATTGCTCGTGCCGCAACGGTGCCAGCACTTGTCGTTCTACCTCCTGCACTGCCTTTTCGACCTTGGCTTTGTCACGCGGTTTGTACGGTCGAGCCGGAATAATGGCGACCCCATAGTGCTCGGCGAACTCCTGGTAACTCGGATTAATGCCCGGTTCATACCGACAAGGGTCGGTGACCCCGGACTTGAGGTTATCCGGCACAATGCACTGCGGCACACCACCGAAAAACGCTAGTGCCCGCTGGTGCGACCCAATCCAGTGCGGTAATTCCTGCGTAGGTGTAGCTTCGGCGTAGGTGTAGTTGCTCGCTCCCAAACAGGCGACAAAGATTTGGGCTGCCATCACTTGTCCGGTTTCCTTGTCCTGCATGGGCACCGTCAGCCCGCAGTAGTCCACAAATAGCTTGTCACCTCCCTTGTACACCTGCCGCATCGACAACTGGTGCCGCACCCGCCACTGGTTGTACCAGCGGCAAAAAGTGGCGTAGCTACAGTTCCATTGTCCTTTGTCCAGTCCCTCCTGCCACAGCAGAGCTAGCGTCACGCCTTTATGCTGTAATTGGGCATCTACCGCACTAAAGTCAATCGGTTCCGCCCGCTGTTCGGGGTTCTGTCTTCCTTTGCCCAGCGCCGCTTGCGCCTCACTGTCACTCAACTGGGTCAACTCGGTATAACTCAGGTTCTTGGCAGTGGCGCGACGAATGTAATCTTGCACGGTTGAGCGTGCCACCGCACAGCTTTGGGCGATCTGGCACTGGCTATAGCCCAGATCGTGAAGTCGCAAGATCTCTCGAAATTTTGCCACAGGCAGTAATCCTCCTTGTTGCTTCCGTTTCATATCCCCGCTACCTCCGCTTGTCGTTGACAGCGAGTGTAAAGGGGGTGCCGAAGTTTGTGAGAATTACCTGCCGAAGTTCGTTGGGAATGGGGTGCCGAGGTTTGTGAGAATCACCCGCCGAAGTTCAGTGAGAATCACCTGCCGAACTTTGTGCGATTTTGCAACGAGTATGAACTGGTAGTCGATGCAACTCAGAGGTCTCCTCGTTCAGCCCTATAGATTGCTTCCGAGAACTTGGCTCCCATCGTTGCGGTTGCCTTTGCTCAGCCGTCTTCAGACTTGATTCCTTGTCCGAGTAATCTGCTATAAAATGCTGAAGCTGGTGGTTCAATTCCTCTGAAGTGAAGGTTCTGATTTTTTGGGGGGACGATTCAGATGGGTTCTGGCGATCTTTGCTTAAATATCCAGGTAGTCTTGAAAGCAATTTCCAATCAACATCCTCAGAGTAATCGCTCCAAACTGAGTGGAAGTTATGCTGAGATTCTTCTTGTGAAAGAATTGCATTGTTTACCATTAGAACTTGAATTGCAATGTTTGGCTGCATTGCAAAACTCACTACATATGTTGAAAAGAGATCAATGGCTATGGCTATCAACTGACGGCGAAATTCACCGCTAGTCCCTTCTAAACAAGCGGCCAATGCAATAATTGCTTCAACTGGCCAGTTATCGCCGTCTTGGGGATTCTCTAGCGACATAATGTACCTCTACTTAAGGGTACCTTCGTCGAAGGTTAAATAGTACGCCATGATTACGTGAGAATAGGGATCGATAACAGTAGTCAATCGAGGTCTTTCTGGATATCCCTGCTGATTAACAATAACAATGTCAATGCCAGAGCCGTCAATTTCGACGATTTGGTTATCGTGATTTTGCTCACTTTCGTTGCTGTTGTTGGTGTTCATTGTGCAATCAAATGGGTGTGTTGCATACAACTGATTTATCCATAATTAGGGCGTTGTTGCATGAAGAGGAGTTGCGGAGGGCGAGGCATGGTAAGTTTTAATCACCACAACCAAAACAAGCCATGAAACCTCAATACCGCATCCGCAACTGGTCTGAGTATAACGCTGGACTGAAGCAACGGGGAAGCCTCACCTTCTGGATTGAGGAATCGGTTCTGGAGCAGTGGGTGGTCGAAGATTTGAGCGGCAAACCAGGTGCGTCTGTCCTCTATAGTGACCTTGCGATTCAAACGATGGCGACTGTCAAAGCGGTCTATCGCCTGGCTGGACGACAGTGTCAAGGATTTCTCGAATCAATTTTTGAGTTGATGGAAATTGACTTGCCTGTGCCTGACCACAGTACACTATCACGGCGAATTGGGAACCTGAGCATTGACTTACCGATTGTGCCGAAACCGGGTGCTCGTCATGTGGTGGTCGATTCGACTGGGGTAAAAGTCTATGGTGAAGGGGAATGGAAAACCCGTCAGCATGGGGTGAGCAAGCGTCGGACTTGGCGCAAACTGCATCTAGGGGTTGATGAAGCTACGGGCGAGATTGTGGCAATGGTCGTGACAACCAATAATGTGGCGGATGGAGAAGTGCTAGAAGACCTCCTGGAACAGATTGAAGGGGAAATTGAACAGGTTTCAACCGATGGTGCTTATGACCATCGCCATTGCTATGACGAAATTGATGCCAAAGGAGCCAAAGCCGTGATTCCACCGCGCAAAGATGCCAAAATCTGGCAGCATGGTAATCGCAAAGGCAAGCCCCATGCGAGAGATGAAAATCTGCGTCACATCCGCAAACATGGACGCAAACGCTGGAAGCAGGATTCTGGCTATCATCGCCGCTCCATTGCCGAAACCACCATGTTTCGCTTTAAGACAATTTTTGGTGGCAATCTCAGCGCGCGTCAATTTGACAATCAAGCGGTGGAACTGTTCATCAAATGTGCTGCGCTCAACCGGATGATCCAGATCGCTAAACCTGATAGCTACAAAGTTGCAGCTTAATACCAGGACGACCTTAAGGCAGGTCTGGTCGTTTTTCTAATCATGCAACAAAGCCCATAATTAGTAGAACTGTTATGGATAAACCAGATTTCATTGCCAATCTTAGTTAAGACATCGGAACTGCGAAGGCGTGTCCCAGTATTCCGTCTAAACAATCTAAAATTTGTTCAGAGGGAATACTGGGTTGATTGATTAAGCCATATTTCCAACGCTGTGATCGAGTTTGATGTCGTGCTTTCAGGGAGAACTGTTGATTGTAGTTATCTACAATGTAACGCCCTACAAGTTGCTCCAGTTGTTGCAGATCCAAATACGATTCGTAGCCAACTAGAGGTTGTTGAGGAATTCCAGTGAATTCAGGTATAAGTGAAAAGCAGCTATCATTACCTGCCCTATCAAAACCCTCTACTGAACTACCCAGGGAAGAAGATACACGCTGGTGGAACTGACATCCTAAATGATGAGTGATTTGATCAAGAGCAGAGGGATCAAGATCACTCGCCATATCAATAACGATGCCTTCAGGAATACCATGAATCTCCCAATCACAACGGGTTTCATACTGCACCTGAAGTTTCTTTGGTAGCATCGCATGGCGCAACACTGTGAGAATTGAAGCATCAGAGCTTACATTGAGTTTATAGCCCGCAATGCATCCTGAGTACAAGTCACCAACTACATAGAGAAAGGGATTGCAGACTTGGTCGTTAGCAACCTTGACAGGAATATTTAGCTTCGCACGCTCTATTACCCACAGTTGATTACTATGGGTGATATGCACATTGTTGTCATTAGTCATGAATACTTTTGCCTCCATCAAATATTAAGTCCAGTAGCGATTCGTTGACCGCATAATAGATCATTTGTACTAAAATCGCTACATCTTTTGATGAAGAAACAATTTATCGTGGAGCAGAAATTTATATTGCATTGATAGAAGGTCGTTACATCTTCTTGGCTCGTCCCTGATAGGAGATCATTTCAGAAAATAACTTACCGCAGTTGGAGCATGCACCCTCTTCCCACTCTGCTGGTACACTAAAAGATTTTTTGCACTGAGGGCATTTCGATAATAAATACAATCCGTGGCGATCGCAGGCATTGACTCCCTTAAGCTGCCATTTGATGAGATGACAAGGGCTTTCTACATAGCAGGCAGCACATAGACAGATTGTCTTAGGAGGTTTCAGAGCTTGGACTGGAGATGGCAACATTTGAGCGAGTCGATCAGCACTAACCTCAACAACTTCTGCTAACACTTCTAGTTCCTGTTTGGTAGGAAACAAAGGTTTCAAATACAGTTTCTTCCAACGTGAGACTCCAGCTTTGATGCCAGTTACACGCCCGATCTGGTATGTCGTCCAAACATTGGCTCGTTCAAAACGACCCAAAAAGTGACTGATACTCTCTCCCGGAAAAGGTTCAACTCGCTCTAATACAATCTCATGCTCTTCAATATGCATATATTGTCTACCCAATCAGTGAGTACTACCTGATGTAGTATTACAAACCTTCTCGTACATACTCTCCTTTTATGCTTTGAATAAAAGGCTCGTCTATTCGCGTTTGTCTTAAAATCTTTTTGACATCGAGGTTCATAATTCTACTTTCAGTCCTGAGCGACTGAAGCGCTAAATCATAAATCTCCTTAAGTTTATTTTCAAGTAACCGAACAGCAGCGTCCCTCAGAATGTCATCTAGTAATCTAAGTTCTCCGGAGGTTATTTCTTCCCTAAGTACAGGACAAAAAGCTTGAAAGATTGAGCAGGGTAGGGTTTCATCAGAATTACGACACTCATCAGAAACCCTATGAGCCAATATAGCGAATTAAGGCGAGTCCTCCAAGCCCAATTGAACTGGCATGGAGCCAGGATTTCATTTCTGGCTTTGTTTTTGTTAGCCTTGCTGAAAGTCAAAACGGTAAATTTAAGCGAACTATGTTTAGGCTTTGGCGGCAAGGCTTTGCCCGAATCGAGCTACAAGCGGTTGCAGCGCTTTTTTCGAGAGTTTGACCTGGATTACACCGAACTGGCGACCCTGTTGGTGAGTTGGATGCAAATTCCACCAGGGTGGGTGTTGAGCCTGGATCGCACGACCTGGAAATTCGGGAGTCATTGGCACAACATTTTGACCTTAGGCATTGTGCATGAAGGGGTTGCCTTCCCGATTCTGTGGTGGCTGTTGGATAAAAAAGGGAACTCCAACAGCGACGAGCGGATGCGGTTTATGGAAACCTTTGCCAAACGATTTCCCACCGCTCGGGTGAACTGCTTGTGTGCGGATCGCGAGTTCGTTGGCCAAGCCTGGGTGCGCTATCTCCTGCTCGAACCGGCTTTAGCCTTTCGCTTACGGATTCGGGACACCGACCAGATTGAGCACGATGGCAAGGTCCTGGCGGCGCGGGTCGTCTTTGCCCATCTGCAAGTCGGTCAATCTCAAAGACTCACTGGCACTTGCCGGGTCTGGGGTTATCCGGTTGCTGTGGAAGCCCTGCGACTTGAGGATGGGGAGTTACTCGTGGTCATTGCGCCCGTCCACACCCAGAATTTGGTTCAAGATTACGCCAAACGTTGGTCGATTGAAACCTTGTTTGGCATTTTCAAAACGCGGGGTTTCTGTCTGGAATCCACTCACTTCACCGATGCCGAGCGGTTGAGCAAGTTGTTCGCCTTGTTGACCTTAGCTTTATGTTGGGCCATGAAAACAGGCGTATGGTTGCATCAATGGCAGCCGATTGAGATGAAAAAACACGGTCGTCGTGCCAAAAGTTTGTTTCGCTTAGGATTCGATTATTTGCGCCATTTGGTGCTCAATCCATCTGCGTCTAATGGGTCCGACTTTTTGCAATCTCTACAACTTTTGTCCCGTACTTAGGAACTACAAGGTGTCTCACAAACTCGTCAATGTCCGTGCTAAAGCTACTCTCATCTAGTAGCACAGCATCATCAGGGCACTCAGGAAGTTCAGTAAAGGGAGCATTATCCATAGCTATACAGCACAGCTTAGCCTAATAGAGTTCCTTGAAAAGTTATCAGTACTCTACCAAATTCAAACAATTCGCGCCACCAATTTGATAACAATGATACAGTTTTTCTAAAACACAGCTGTACAACTGTTTTCAAGACAAATTATTGATCTGATTTAATGCTGTTTCTAGCCCTTCTAGTTGGTGAATACCTGTGAGTAGCAAAAAGGAGAGATGGCGGGGTTCAACAGTGTTCGCCTACTGTATCGGCAGGAGGGAGCTGGGCAATCCAGCTGTTCTTTCCAGAACTACTTGGAAAATGCTCTCCTATCTCTCAATGTTTTCCATGTCAAATATTCGAGTGTTAGGATTTCTTGGCTAGCACAGAGGTATAGATGGCAAGACCTAACTATGGACCGCAAGCGAAGAAGCGGGCTAAACGTCTGTTTGAAGCCCTGGTTACCTATGCTAATTATGAACTGGACGATGTTGAACACCTATCCATTCAGGTGAACTGGCAGACAGAGAAGCGATTGGTCGTCAAAACAAAGGTACGATTTTTGCAGGCACTGACGGCCAAAGATCGCTATGAAGGGGCTTTAACAGGGGAGCAGATCAAAGAAGCGTTGAAACGCCTTCAGGATTTCATGGATATTCTGGAGGATAACCGAACGGCTACTCAGGGAGCAGAAGATTGGCATTTTACCCTAAGCCTGTGGTATCGACGACGAGAGCTCTCAGCTAACTTGCAACAGTTTGAAGCAGAGTGGGAACGGCGGCGACCGTTACGATCGAAGCAAGCGACGGGGGATGAAGAGGAACCGTTATTTCAAGAGATAGCTGAAACTCCAGGGTCAGTAAAGCCTGAAATGGTCCAGCATCAGGACTGGGGAGAAGCCCCAAATGTATCGACGTTGTATGGGCGAGAAAATGAGCTGGCGGTGCTCCATACCTGGATTATGGATGAGTGTTGCCACCTGGTTACAGTGCTGGGAATGGGAGGAGTCGGTAAAACAGCCTTATCTATCAAGCTGGCGGAGCAGGTGCAGGATGAGTTTGAGTATGTGATTTGGCGATCGCTTCGCAATGCTCCTCCTGTGGAAGAGTTGCTGACCGACGTGATTGGCTTTCTCTCAAACCACCAGGTTACTGATCTGCCAGAATCTTTGGATGGACGCATTTCTCTCTTATTGAATTATCTTCGTCAAGCCCGATGTTTGCTGGTACTCGACAATGGCGAATCGATTTTGCAGACGGAGCAGCGGGCTGGAGGCTACCGCGCAGGCTACGAGAGCTACGGTCAGTTGTTGCGAAGTGTGGGAGAGTCCATTCATCAAAGTTGTCTAGTGTTAACCAGCCGCGAAAAACTGAGAGAATTGGGTACGAAGGAAGGTAAGGATCTCCCTATTCGGTCTTTGAAATTGGCAGGATTGATGCAATCTGCTGGAGAGGAGATCCTACGAGAAAAGGGATTTCAAGTATTGGAAGCGGACGGGAGATCGCTAATTGCCCATTATTCGGGTAATCCCCTGGCTTTGAAGATGGTGGCGACGACGATCCAGGAGGTCTTTGGCGGAAATGTGGCATTGTTTCTGGAACAGGGAACCATCATCTTTGGCGACATTTCGGATTTACTGGAGCAGCAGTTTAATCGACTGTCGGCAATGGAAAAGCAGGTGATGTATTGGCTGGCAATTCAGCGGGAATGGATGACGTTGGCAGAGTTGCAGCAGGATATGGTGCCGTCAGTGAACGTGCGATCGCTGTTAGAAACGCTAGAGTCTTTGCAGTTACGGTCGCTTATTGAGAAAAGCGCATCTGCTGAGGGGCGATCGGTCAGCTTTACGCAACAGCCTGTGGTGATGGAGTATGTGACTGAGCAATTCATCGAGCAAATTCATGGCGAAATCATTCAGGGGAATCTGGCACTGTTTAACCACCATGTACTGGTGAAAGCACAGACAAAGGATTACTTGAGAACGGCCCAAATTCGTTTAATTCTCCAACCCCTTGTGGATCGACTCATGGCTCAGTTCGGAAGCCAGGAAGTACTTCGTCAACTGCTGCATCAGGTACTGGCTAACCTGCGGGCACAACCACCCCGGCAGCCTGGATATGGGGCTGGAAATTTGCTCAACCTACTGGGACAGTTAAAGATTCCCATCGGCGAGTTTGATTTTTCTAACCTGACCATCTGGCAAGCCTCTCTGGGAAGTGCCAACTTATGCGGTGTTAATTTTGCAAATGCGGATCTGTTGCGATCTGTCTTTACACAAACCCTGGGCAGTCTTTTCTCTGCCACGTTTAGCCCAGATGGGAGTTTACTGGCAACAGGGATTGATCATGAAATTTGTCTTTGGCAAGTATCAGAGCATCGACCTGTTCTCACGCTCAAAGGGCATACTGCCTGGGTGCAGGCTCTAGCCCTTAGCCCGGATAGACAGGTATTGGCGAGTGGCAGTCATGATCAGACAATTCGGTTGTGGGATGTGGAGACGGGGCAATGCCTTAAGACACTGCGTGGACATCAAAAAGTTGTTCAGTCTCTAGCCTTCAGCTCAGACGGACAAGTGCTGGCAAGTGGAAGCCATGACCAGACGATTCGATTGTGGGATAGGGAGTGCTGGGAATGCCTTCGTGTTTTGTCAGGACATCAGGGGCATGTCTTTTCAGTTCGCTTTACTCCTGATGGAGAAACACTGGTTAGTAGTGGAGCTGATCAAACGGTACGGCTGTGGGATGTCAGGAGTGGAAACTGCTACAAGGTTCATCAGATTCCAGTAAATTGGGCACTTGCGATCGCCCTCAGTCCTAATGGCAGGACGCTTGCAACAGGTAGCGATCATGCAACAGTCAAATTGTGGGATTTAAGCATAGGGCAGTGTACTCGCAGCCTGTTGGATTATCGCAGTGATGTTTGGGCGGTGGCGTTTAGCCCGGATGGGCGACTGCTGGCAACCGCTAGTGAAGATAAGACAGTTCGTCTATGGGATGTGACAACGGGGGAATGCTTACAAACCTGCCAGGGACATGCAGAACGGGTCTGGTTGGTAGACTTTCATCCCCAGGGGCAAACGTTGCTCAGTATTGGGAGTGATCAGGTGCTTAAACTTTGGGATGTGGCATCAGGTCGGTGTATTCGATCACAGCATGGTTACAGCAATTCGGTGTTTGCGATCGCCCTTAGTTCTAACGGGGAAATCCTAGTAAGTGGTGGTGAGGATTACCAGATCCGGTTGTGGAATATGACGACGGGGGAATGCTTCCAGATTTTGCAGGGACATGCTGATCTGGTTTCCACACTGGCTTTTGTTCCAAGCGGGACTGTAACCGCTCTAAATTCGTTGGAGCAATGCCAGTCCCAATTTCTGCTCAGTGGGAGTGATGATGGCACCCTTAAGCTCTGGGACTGCGATCGCGGTGAGTGTTTACGCACCTTTAAAGGACATGATGGTTGGGTTCATTCAGTGAATATCAGCCCAGATGGACGCTGGTGTGTCAGTGGCAGTTGGGATCAGACAGTGAAACTGTGGGATTGTCAAACTGGAGAATGTCTGCAAACTTGGCGAGAGCACAGCAGTCGCGTGAAGTGTGTGGCATTTAGTCCCGATGGCAGGACGGTTGCCAGTGGCAGTGACGACCAGACGGTGAGGCTCTGGAGTGTTGAAACGGGGGAATATTTGCAGACGTTGCAGGGACATGCGGGGGCAGTCAGCGCGATCGCTTTCAGTCCTTGTGGGCAATGGATTGCTAGTGGCAGCGCAGACCAGGTGATTCGAATTTGGGATCTGGCAACGGGAATCTGTCAGCAGATCTGGCAGGGGCATACTCAGCGGGTGCGTACAGTGGCGTTTAGCCCGGATGGGCAGTGGTTAGCCAGTGGGGGTGACGATCGGACAGTGAGGGTCTGGGATGTGACAACGGGGCAAAACACGAAAACGATGCAGGGGCATCGCAAAACGGTGTGGTCGATCGCGGTTCATCCTGTGGCTCAAACTATTATCAGTGGTGGCGAGGATGAGTTGATTCAGGTTTGGGATGGGCAAACGGGGGAATGCCTCAAAACTCTGCGAGTTGCCCGCCCCTATGAAGGGATGAATATCAAGGGTGCGATCGGGCTGACAGCGGCACAACGGGCAACGTTATTTGCGCTGGGGGCGGTGGAACGAGAAGGATGATGGTAAGCTGAGGGCTAGCGGGATTTTGCCAATTTCAGTTGGAGAACGCTCTCATGATGCATCCAGAGAATCAGGAATCCAATCCCTCTGACGATGAGATGGTCAGACAGTTAGTTGTTCCTCGCAATTCGGAGGACAAAACGGAATCGGATGGAGCACGTGACCCGAAAAAGACAGAACGGGATGCTGTTGCTCCTAATACAGACCAACTGGAACAGCTTGAAGGCATCCGCAAGCCGATTGAACCCAAATAGTTCAACTCGTTGATGCCGTTTACTCGGCGATGGGCTTGGGTGGAAAGACGCATTTTACAGTGATTTCAGTACTACATCCGGCTTTGCCATTGGCGATGTAGGGAACTCCAGTTTGCACATCAACATTGACGCCAAATTTCAAGGTGACTTCGCTGACTTCTGCCAGTCCCAAGTTTTTGAAGGCGTTTAAGGTGTAGAGAGTGTGGGCACGAATCGTGCGTTCCACAGCTTGGAAACTTTGAGTGATTTGCCTGCCAGGGTCGGTAGGGGTGAGACCAGGGATGCCCCGTTTAGGATTGTCAGTATCCCTAGAGGGACGAGGGATAACTGGAGGAATCTCTGCTATTGAGTTGTCCGCAGCTTCGATATAGATCAGGCTGCCATCATCGAGTTCGAGGGGGGTGAGTTGTGCCATAAAAGTTGTTTTGGTTGTCACTAGTTTGATTTCTGGCTAGGGGCAAGGATAGTCATTACAGGATATTGAGAGTCTCTTTAAGGTTGCCTGTTTTTGGTGTTTGAAACAATCTCCTGAATTGAAGGGTGTTGTAATAGAGCTTGGGTATCAATGATTAATTTTTTGCCCCAAAGGTTTTCTTTTAAGTAGCTGAGGTCACTGACTTTAGCGTTCTGTTTGATCGCGGTTTCCGCCAACTTAATCACTTTGTTTGTTTGACCTTGATGGCGGTACAGGGCAACTGCCAGAGCCAGGTTAGGCTCGGCTGCGGTACTATCAAGGGTGAGGCATCGTTGCCAGAGACGAATGGCTTCATCAATCTGGTTTTGCTCATAACGAATTAGCCCCATTTTCATTACAGGCTCCCAGAAATTGTCATTAAGGGCGCTTGCCTTTTCATAATGAACAATAGCTTCATTCAATTTACCTTGTATGGCTAGCACATTTCCTAAGCCGTTGTAAATATAGGCATCGTTGGGGTCAAGCTTAATTGCCGTTTGATAAACAGCAATGGCTTCATCAAACTTCTTCTGTTCATATAGCGCAACTCCTAAGTTACTGTAGGCATTGGCATCGTTGGGGCTAAGTTTGATCGCCGTTTGATAGGCAGTAAAGGCTTCATCCCACTTTTTCTGGACGCTCAGCGCAATTCCCAAACCAATGTATGGATAGGCATCGTTTGGGTCAAGCTCAATCGCTTTTTTATATATAGCAATGGCTTCATCCAACTTCTTCTGGTTATATAGCACAAGCCCAATGTTGTAGTAAGCAACGGCATAATTTGGGTCAAGCTCAATTGCCTTTTTATACATGCTAATAGCTTCATCCAATTTCTTCTGGTCGTTCAGCACAAGCCCGATGTTGTAGTAAGCAACGGCATAATTTGGGTCAAGCTCAATCGCCTTTTTATATATAGCAATGGCTTCATCCAACTTCTTCTGGTTATACAGCACATTCCCCAAATTGTTGTAAGCAACGGCATAGTTTGGGTCAAGCTCAATCGCCTTTTTATACATAACAATGGCTTTATCCAACTTCTTCTGATTACTCAGCACAAGCCCGACGTTGTAGTAAGCAGCGGCATAGTTTGGGTCAAGCTCAATTGCCTCTTTATACATGCTAATAGCTTCATCCAATTTTTCCTGCTTATACAGCGCGCCACCCAGATTGTTGTAGAAATAGGCAACATTAGGATCAACCTTAATCGCTTTTTTATACATACTAATAGCTTCATCAAACTTCTCCTGTTCATCCAGCACAAGCCCGATGTTGTTGTAGGGATCGGCATAGTTGGGATCAAGGATAATCGCCTTTCTATACATAGTAATAGCTTCATCCAATTTTTTCTGCTTGTTCAGTACATTCCCCAAGTTGTTGTATGGATAGGCATCATTGGGAGCAAGCTCGATCGCTTTTTTATACATAGCAATGGCTTCATCCAATCTCTTCTGGTTATACAGCGCAAGCCCTAAGTTGTTATAGGGATAAGAAAAGTTTGGGTCAAGCTCGATCGCCTTTTTATACATAGCAATGGCTTCATCCCACTTCTTCTGATTACTCAGCACATTTCCTAACCCATGATAAGTAAAGGCATGGGCTTTAACTTTAAACCCTTGCTTACTGGCGACATTAATAATTCGATACGGGCTACCAGTATCACTTGTCCCTTTAAATCCAGATAGAGAGCTGTCTAAACTACTGTAGGCGAGAACGGGTATGCTTACTCGGGAACCTAATACATCCGGTAGTTTCAATGCTTTTTGATAAATTGCAATCGCTTCACTAAACTTCTTTTGCTCATTTAAAGCATATCCAATATAAATATGTATAAAAATATTTGTAGGTTCTTTTTCAAGAGCTTGCTGATAGATAGCAAGTGCTTCATCTGGTTTCTTTTTATCTCTTAATATGTTTCCGAGGTCAATATAAGCCTGGATGTTATTAGGATCATATTCAACAGCTTGGCGATATGCAACAACTGCTTCGTCCAAGTTCTGGTTGTCATACAAAGCAATTCCTAAATTGTAATATGCCGCTGCATAACTGCGATCAATTTTAATGGCGCTCCGATAAGCTGAGATAGCTTTGTCCAGGTTCTTACGGCTATATTGGATTAGTCCAAAACCCAGCCATGCCATCGGGTTATCCTGTGATTGTTCCAGCACTGCCTGAAAGTCTGACAATGCCTGCTCATTCATCTCCTTCTCCAGATAAACAAACCCTCGGGCTACAAGGACGAAGGAGTTACTAGGGTTTTGTTTAAGAATTTGGTCATAAATTTTTAAGGCTTCATCCGATTTGTCTTGTAACCTTTGGGTTTCAGCCTGGCTCAGCGCCCAAACATCTTTCAGATCCCGTTCAACTGTTTGCCGTTGGGTCTGTGCGCTTTGCAATTGTGTGTTTGCCCGTTGCACATCCTGTTGAGCCTTTTGCTCTACCTGATTAGCGGTCGCAACACGCTGTTCTGCATTCTTGACCTCCTGCTCAGCCACCTCAACCTGTTTTTTGGACTGCTGGACAATCCGAGCTTGCTCCACTTTTGCGGTGCTCAAAGCTTGTTGAGTCTGCGCTAAGTCTGCCTTTGCTTTCCCAGCAACTTTCTTTTCTGCATCTGCATGTTGCTTCAAAGTTTGTGCACGTTGTTTCTCTGCATTAGCTATCTGAGTTGCCATATCTCGTGCTTGGAGAGATTGAGCTGTTTCCTGCTTGGCAACCTTCGCATCCTGTCTAGCTGCAATAGCCTCCGATTGGAAATTCCTTGCCGACCATCCCGCCAGTGCCGCTACCACAAGGCTCGCTCCCATCACCGATGCCGCCATCTTCAGTCGAAAATTGGCTTGACGGTTGGCTGTAGCAAGAATCTGGTTGGCTTCTTCCTGGGCATTGAGCGCAAGCTGAACCAACCGCTTATCAACCTCTTGGCTGGCATTGAGGAACTGGTAATCCTGGTCACTCAAGCTTTTACCCGCAGCCCAGGCTAAGGCATCCTGTAACGTCTGTCCCCGGAGCAGTCGGGACTCTTCTTGGCAGGCTGATGCAATCCAGGCATTTAGTTCTGTCGCATAAGGACGCAATTGCTCTAGGGCTTGCTCAAACCAATTCTGATCAAATACCTCCCGATAAATCCGGTTGTAGATTTGTAGTGTGTTGCCTCGCTTCACTACTAGTCCAGTCAACCGCAGTGCTGCCTGCTCAAGGCTGCCGTCTGCCGGAATCGACCCCTGCTGCACAATCTGCTGGCACATGCCCAATAGTCGCCCCATCTGCTGTTCTCCACTCAGCAAAATGCGATCGCGAATCGTCTTCAAATGTTCTGGCTCATCCTGAGCTTCCCAGTTTTCGATAATGCGTTGTCGGACTAAGCTCTCTACCCAGGCAGCTTCTTCACCAGTAGCAACGGTTGTTTCAGCACTACGAATCAGTTTACATACCTTCTGTGTTAGAAACGGCTGTCCTCCAGTCCAGTCCAGCACCATCTCCATTAATGCCTGAGAATTCCCTACAGTTGCCAGTCCGGTTTCCAGTGGTTTTGCCTCCTGGGGCTGAAATCCCGTCAGTTCGATCGCCTTACCGATGTTAAATGGCGTTAACCGCCGATCTTGGATCAAGTCAGATGGGGTGGAGACTCCTAGTAGTGTAAACGTGAGACGACGATAATTCGGGCGATCGGCACGACGGTTGTAGCAATCGCGAATTACCGCAAAGAAATCATCCAGATTAAAACTGAGGCTTAAAACACTATCAATTTCGTCAATAAAAATGACAATACTTTCTTGAATAAACTGGAGTAGAACTGTTTCAAAAAATAGACTCAATCGCTGCACGGGCGATAGTAGTTCCTGCTCTTTCCACCAACTGCGTAAATCAAAGTCCGTATAGAGATCAAACCCATTCACCAGATTATTAATAATGCCGCCATACCATTGTTCTGGTGTAAGCGTTGCTGTTCCAATGGAAGTAATGTCGATCGCAGCACAGGCATACCCCTCTTCCTGTAACTGCTGCATCACCTGCACCCGCAGACTAGATTTACCCATCTGCCGGGAGTTCAGTACATAGCAAAACTCTCCTCGCTTCAGGCTCTCATACAATTCGCGATCAGCTTGGCGCTTCACATAGGTTGGTGCCTCAACAGGCAAACTGCCACCAACCTGGTAGTCATAGTTGGGGAGAGGGGGCTCGTTCATTTGCTTACTCCTGAGAGAGGGCAAGACTTTGACTAATCGTGAACTGATACCAATAGATGTTCATAATCGTTATGCTCCTCCTCGCAGAGCTTCTAGCTCTTTCGGGGCGAAGGGATGCCTACCTTCTTTCAGGGCTTCGTAAGTAAAGGGGTAGGTTTCTGGTTGGGGATTTTTCAGCCAGGATTCTAAAGCATTGACCCAGCGTTGTCTTCGCGCTTTCGAGGCTTCATCGGCTGTTGAATTAATGAAAGCCTTGAAGTCGGCAGTTGCACCTTTAGCATCACCTGTGAGTACTCTAGCCAGTCCGCGGCTATCCTTGATGCCAGCACTGTCAGGAGCTAATGCAACAGCCTGCTCACAAGCATCGATAACCTTAGCTGCAAAACCGTTGAGACTACCGTTCCAACAGAGAGTATTCCAGGATGAAGAATCTATATTGATGTCTGGATTACGCCTCTGAGCCTCTGCAAAAGCAGCTAAAGCTCCATCTACTTTGCCGTCTTGAACTAGCTCTTCGCCATTACTAACCAGGAAATAAGCATATTGTTTGTCTGCTTCGATCTTTGGATCAATCCCCAAATTAGGCTTCCATAGGAGGGCTTGGCGGAAGGTATTAACCGCTTCTTCTAGCTTCCCGTTTCTGGCTTGAGTTTGACCTACTTCAACTAAGTAAGGTGCTGCTTTTTCAATTCTTTCTGGGCTTTGGCAAGCTTCTAAGTTAACTAAATTCTCAGGATGCGTAATGAGATAGTCATTCAGATAAAGACATCCTTCAGACAATAAGCGCTCTGTGTCACCCGCGAAAATCTTCCAAATTCTACCAGTTCCATCTGCTGAAGAACTCAATAGATGCTTCCCATCTGGAGTAAAGGTCACAGCCCAAACACGACCTTTATGACCTTTAAACTCCTGAAGTAAGGATCCATCAAGATCCCATAGGCGAATAATACTATCATCCGAGGCTGTCGCTAGTTGGCTTCCATTGAGACTGAAATTAATGCTGGCAATGCCGCTTTGATGCCCTTTAAGTTCTCTCATAAATAAGCCTCTAATGTTCCATATATACGCAGTTCCATTTATAGAAGCAGAAGCAACCATTTGACCATCAGGACTAAAATTCACGCTCCGTACTCCTCCACCATGTCCCTGGAATTTCTGGATCAAAGAACCTTCTAAGGTCCACAAACGGACTTTACCGTCTGATGCAGCAGTAGCGATCTGCTTACTATCGGGGCTAAAGACTACGGCATTAATCCAACTTTGATGTGCCATAAATTCTTTTTTAACTTCACCATTCAAATACCAAAGATGGACGGCCCCGTTAGCTGAGCCAGTCACAACCCATCGCCCATCAGGGCTGAAAGCTACACTATATATTTCAGATACATTTTTTCGATAAGGTCGATTGAATTTTCGTATTAGAGAACCATTAATGTTCCATAAATGAGCAGTGCTTTCTAAATCCGAAGCAGTCAATATCTGCTCACTATCAGGGCTGAAATCGATACTACCAATTCTACCTTGACTGTGAGCCTTGAATTCTCTGACCATCAAACCAGTAGATTCCCATATTCGTACTGTACCGTTGCCGTCTCCAGTAGCTATCCACTTTCCATTAGGGCTAATTTTAATGCTTCTTACATCGTCTTCGTGACCTTCAAGTATTCTCACTAATGAATCATCAGTAGATGTTGACCATAAACGAATTGAATTATCAGCAGCAGCAGTTAAAATGTACTTTCCATTGCGGCTAAAAGTAATATCGTTAATAAAGTTTATATGTCCCTTAAACTCGTTCTCAAGGCTTCCATCTAGAGCCCATAATCTAGCAACACCATCATATGCTCCTGTCGCAACTTGTTTGCCATCAGGGCTGAAACTAACAGTAAATATTGATCCTTGATGCCCTTTGAGTTCCTGAATTAATTTTCCATCTAAGTTCCATATCCGAGCAACTCGATCTTCTGAAGCTGTCGCAATTTGTTTGCCATCAGGACGAAAATTGATATCTCTTACAGGTTCATTAGAAACTTTGATTTCACGTACTAGAGAACCGTTCCAATTCCAGAGTCTAGCTGCTCCATCCGATGAGGCAGTAACAAACTGTTTCCCATCCGGACTAACACTGAGTGCATTAACCCAGCCTTCGTGTCCTTTGTACTCTTGTGCTAGCGTACCGTCAAGATTCCATAAACGAGCAGTGCCATCTGCTGAGCCTGTTATTATATGTTGTCCGTTTAGGTCGAAAGCTATACTGCTAATATGTTTTTGATGTTTTTGAAATTTTCGTAATAGCTTGCCATTAAGCGTCCAGAGACGAGCAGTCCCATCTCCTGAGGCAGTAGCTATTTGTTTACCATCAGGACTAAAAGCAACACCGTAGATTACTTGGTCATGCCCTTTGAATTGCTTAACCAAGCTACCATCGAGATTCCACAAACGGACTATGCCATCTCCTGCTGCAGTCACAAAATGCTGTCCATCAGGGCTAAAGCTAGCACTCCATACACGCTCATGGTGTCCTTCAAATCGATTTTTCTCGTTGACTTGGAATAAGATTTCCTGTAATGAGGAGACTGGGCTAACGGGACGGTAACTACCTGATAAATGACGAAAACCTGGCAAAGCCTCTAAATCCTGAACTGCTCTCATCGCCGAAATTAGTCCATCTATCTGGTTATATTGGAATTGATTTAGAGCCTCTGTTCCAGCTCGTTCTAAGCGTGCTACTTCTTGTACTCGAAACAGAGTTCTATTCGCCCAAAGTCCAGTGATGACTGCTGCAACTATAGAACCCAGCAAAATTACGGAGCCAAACTGAATTCGTTGCCTAGCCTTTCGATTCGCCTCCGCTAGAACCGTCCTTTCCTTCCTCTCTACCTCCAAACTTCGCTCAACTTCCCGCTGCTCAACTTCCTGGCTCGCCGCCAAAAACTGATAATCCACGTCATCCAGCCGTTTATCCGCTGCCCAAGCCTGCGCCGCCCTTAACGCCTTACCCCGCAGCAATTGCGACTCATCCAGCCGCCCCGACTCCACCCATCCATTCAGTTCCAACCCGTAGGGGCGCAGCTTTCCCAGTTCTTGCTCAAACCACTGTGGGTTAAACACCTTCTGGTAAATTTGGTTGTAGATCTGTAGCGTTCCTGCCTGCTTCACCACCAACCCCGTCAGTCGTAGTATTGCCTGCTCTGGGCTTCCATCCGCAGCAATACTGCCCTCCTGTAGTATTTGCTGACACATTCCTAGTAAGCGCCCCACTTGGCGATCTCCACTCAATAGAATCCGGTCTCGAATCGTCTTCAGGTGTTCCGGTTCATCTTGGGCTTCCCAATCGGCAATCACCTGTCGCCGCACGATCTCTTCCACCCATACTGCCTCTGCTCCCGGTGCAGGAGTATCTCTACCACTGCAAAGCAGCTTACAGACCTTCTGGGTGAGAAACGGTTGTCCACCTGTCCATTCCAGCACGGCTGACATCAGAACCTGAGCATCCCCAATCTCAGCCAGTCCTGCGGCGAGGGGGGAAGCTTCGTTGGGTTGAAAACCGATAAGAGCGATCGCTCGTCCAATATTAAAGGGAGTTCGTCGTCGATCTTGAATTAAATCAGATGGCGTTGATACACCCAGAAGGGCGAAGGTCAGCCGTCGGTAATCCGGTTGATCTGCTCGGCGGTTATAGCAATCTCGAATGAGGGCAAAGAAGTCATCCAGGTTGAAATTTAGACTAAGAACGCTATCAATTTCATCAATGAAAATAACAATATTCGATGCCACTTCCTTGAGTAGCACTGTCTCAATAAACTGGCTTAGTCGTTGCACAGGCGATAGTAAATGGTGTTTCATCCACCATTCGCTCAAATGAAAGTGATCGTAAAGATCAAAGCTGTTCACCAGATTATTAATAATGCCGCCATACCATTGTTCTGGTGTAAGCGTTGCTGTTCCAATGGAAGTAATGTCGATCGCAGCACAGGCATACCCCTCTTCCTGTAACTGCTGCATCACCTGCACCCGCAGACTAGATTTACCCATCTGCCGGGAGTTCAGTACATAGCAAAACTCACCCCACTTCAGGCTCTCATACAATTCGCGATCGGCCTGGCGTTTCACATAGGTTGGCGCCTCAACAGGCAAACTGCCACCAACCTGATAGGTATAGTTTGGAGGAGTTGCAGCCATCAGCCCACCTCCAGACGATTTGAGAAATACTGCCAGTACAGAGTACACAATGGAATGACATCATTTCCCTTTGTTTTCACAATTCCCATGCTGCGGAGCTTAAAGGCCTCAGCTGAACCGACTTGTACCACGTTTATGGGACCAGGATTGGCAAATACCTTTCTGGCAGCTAGAAATAGCGCATCATCGGCTCTTAAATTCAGCAGATGCCGCCGTAAATGATCACTGTAAAAACTTTCCTCCGTCGCAGCGACCTGCTTTAAGGTTTCCAGAGTGACTCGACCCTTGGCCAGTTGGTAGAATGCCATCCGCACCAGAAAGGGATGTCCTCCAAACAGACTCATCACCTGCTCAAGTTGTTCATTCGACCAGTCCAGCCCATGTTTGAATACCAGTTCTTGGACCTGAGAAGTTGTCAGCAAGGGTAATTCAACGGCGACTCCTACGTTAAAGGGAGATTGGTTAATATTCAGCGGAATGTAAACCTCCTTGGAATGGCTCAATACCAACCGTAGTTTTTGCCAGACTCGATTATTTTTCGACTTTTCATGCCAAGCTCTCAGCAAACCAAAGAAATCGACTGCCACCTCTGGGTGTTTGAAAACTTCATCCACTTCATCCAGCCCAAGTGCTAGGGGATGTTTTACCTCAGCCAGTAAGTACCGCTGAAAATAATTGGTACATTTATCCTTGCTGCCCAGGAAATCATCTGCCCAGTACTCATTGATTTTGTTGGGCAATCCCAACTCGTTCGTGATACAGGCGCAAAACCACTTCAAAAACTGATCGAGATCAGTTAAATACTTGGCATCCGCAGATTGAAAACTCAACGCCGCTATCTCATAGTCCTGCTGCGCAGCAGCGTCCAGAATGCGTGATAACAGCGAACTTTTACCCATCTGTCGGGGAGCCTTCACCCGAATTAGGGCTCCCGGTCGCAAAATGGTTTCGTAACAATCCACCTCAATGGGAGGTCGTTCAATATAAAAGGGTGAATCTAACGGGACTTGTCCCTCAGGAATTTCAAGGGGAGCAACTGGAACAGGAATAGGTGATGATTCTGGGGGATCCGGAGGGAGCTTGGGCTCTCCTTCAGAAGGTGGAGTAGGAGGTGGTACAGAGATCTGTCCCTCCCGAATTTTAAGCACAGGGGTTGAAGACTCAGGAATGCTTTCCAAATCAATGGATGTGCAACCTAACTCATAGGCCTCTTCAAACGACCGCCCTGCTCCCAGAGCATCATAAAACCCTTTGGCAAACTCAATCGCCGCGCGATCTCCAACTGCCTGATTCATCCCTACCACGTAGTTGATGTGCTTGCAGATAGCATTTGCCTGTACTTCTGAGTAACAGGCATTCAAAAAAACGCAGTGGATGTTGTCTTTGAAGAATTTAAATAGTCGGGCTAAAGAGGCAGTGCTTACGAGCTGCATCTTCCCAGAATTATTTTCCAGCGCAATACCATGACTCCCACCCCCATGACCTGAAAAATGGACAATTTGGGGAGTGTATTCTAGCAATGCGCGTCGTAAGTCATCCACCCGCACAGCACTCTCAACAATGATTTCATAGAGGTCGTGCTTTTTAGCCAGTTTTAAGGCTTCTTTAATCTCTCGAAGCTCTTCATCAAGGCGTAGCTTATCCGTATCCTTAGGATTCGCAGACAGAATCAGGATCTTAATCTTATGCATGGATCTATTTACCTATAGGGGCAATAGGTTAGAGATTGGTAGCTGCCGTACAGGACGTGCCTATTCCAAAGAATTTTCTATCTGAAGCATAATACCAAAATTATTCAAAGTTTTTAACTAAAACTCATTCGTTAAAGAGACTTTACAGATTTGAGTAAAACATATCAAGCAGCAGTTGCAAACTCAGCTATTGTATTTGCCGTATCACAAAAGCTTTAAGAAGAAAGGTAGCCATTTTACCTGTAATAGTTAGTCAAGATCAGCTTCTTCATAGCCTTCTTAAAGAACTTGGGGGATCACTGAAGTAAATTATTTTCCCTGAAGTTCTCAGTTTCTTTGCTTCAAGGCTTTCAGATGTTTCACACCTGAGGTTTCTTAGGGGCAACTCCACTGGCGATAGTGAAATTGTCAAACCTAAGAGTGCAAAACTTCAGGCTGCTCCATAACTCAACCTGCTAAGTTCCAACACCTTACTCAAGAATGGAGTTCTACTATGACGACCTCGATTGCCCCTATTCGAGGAGCGAACTGTTTCAAGTCTGTATTCAATTCTAATGCGACTGGATATGACAGAGTTAATGCTTACTTACTCATGGTTGCCAGTCGCTTGATCTTCCCTGATCAGCTAGGTATCAACTGGACAGATCTTTGGAATGTTCATCAAACCTTTGAAGGTCGGTTCCGTCCTTTAGGAGTTGATCAGTTCGATTTTGCCAGCGATCTTGCCAGCCATCATCAATACGACACCGATGGCGTTGTTATGTCAAACAACGAAGTCATAATCGTTGTATTTCGAGGTACGGAACTTTCTGCTAGTTGGAGTTCTAGAGTCCGAGACTTTATCAGAACCAACACCAACATTGTGAAAGCACCCATGAGTGATTTTGGTACTGACATCAAAGTTCATTCAGGATTTTGGAATGCTTTTCAAGAAGTTCGAGACGACATCATTCGTTTGGTGAACAAGCATCGAACATCTCAACAGAGAATTTGGGTGACAGGCCATAGCCTGGGTGGTGCACAGGCGGTACTGACTGCGATCACCCTCCAAGCCCAAAGCATACCTGTTCAGGGGCTCTACACCTATGGATGTCCTCGCATTGGCAATGAACAATTTAGCCGCTTGTTCGCCAGGATGAATGTTCAGCGTTATGTCTATGCCCTGGATCTGGTACCCATGCTACCAGACGATCTGTTCCTGGGTTATCGCCATGTTGGTAAGACAAACAACATTCGTGTCCTACCATTTCCTGGTGCGGGTCCCTACGATTCTTCACTCGACCTTGATTCGCCTGAAGTTCGGATGTGGGGCAACGTAAAAGACCATGACGTTCAGCGATACGAAGCGGCGTTGTTCCACAACTTAAGGTTTCAACCCAATCAACAAGGGAATGTTCCATTACCTGCACTTCAACACTAAAAGGAACTAAAACTCAACGCATCTTACCTCTGTTTAGAAGTGCTGAAACGCTTACTACCACGACTCAACGTAGTAGGAAAAGGGTGCTTTACCAAAATAAACGACTAACACACTCTGTAAATATGTTCAAAGGAGACAATTATGTCTAGGTTATCGTTGGGTGGAAAGGTTTTCTACAACGACATGCAAACCCCTGTCGTCAATGCCCAAGTTCAGATTTATGACCTCGACCAAGGCGGCAACGGCAACGACAAAATCTATGAAGGGAAAACCAACGGTAACGGCGAATTTTCAGGTTTATCACAGGAATGGATTGATCGAAACACTATCCGGTTTGACACTCCCTTCGGTCCTTTTACACAAGAAGTACCTGATATCATGGCTTTGGAGTTTCGTGTGGTAGTCGATGGGCAAGCCCACAAGGGTCCTTACTTCCATGTCGGTGATAATAGATCAGTTCCGATCGTGATGCCTATCACGCCTCCTGTCACCAAAACTCAGCGTGAAGTCATTCACCTGATTACCCTAAGCGAGGCAATGGATGGAGCCAATAAGCTGCTGTATGAAGCAGTAGAGATGGGTGCCAGTTTAGCTTCTAATACAATGCTAGGTCCAAACTATGGCAAAGTTCATTTGCTGGAGAAGGATCAGGCAACCCTCTCAAACCTTTGTCATCAGTTGGAGCAGGTAGCAGCCAAATCATCAGTTAAAGCGGTTGATTTGTTGATTTCACCTCATGGGTTAAACAACAGAATCTACTTCTATCCCAATGAAGGGGTCGCAATGGCTATGGTGGCAGATAAGCTCAAATCCATTCCAGAGATGTACCGTCGTAAGTTCCGCATGGTATTCTCAACCGCCTGCTATGGAGCATCCCATATCGATGAGTGGTTAGATGGCGGCTTCCAAGTTGCCTCTGGATCCGAGAAGATCTATGCTGACTCCCTCCTGAGTTTCCCGGCCTTCTTAGGAACCTGGGTATTAGGCGGTAGCTTTCAGGAGGCAATTAATGCGGCTAATGCAGCTGATCCGTTGCGGATACAGGATAGGCTGGCCAGTGCCAAATTTGATGCAGAAGGTATTAGCCAATATGCAAAAGATGTCAACAGCTATCGGCGTGTTGGTGGTAATGGTAATCTGCATATTTCCTCCCTGCCTGCTTGAGAAATTTTAGGGTCTTGCCGGATAAACAGGTTAAGAACCGACCTCTGACTTCTCGTCTGTTACCTACCAAAAGCCTCTGTTCGCATTAGATCAGAGGCTTTTCTACGACGAAATTTCCTGCCAGAATTCATCGGTTGATACTCCTCTATCACCTGTTGTCAGAACCTCTGAGCAGGTAGATTGCCCTCCTCCTCGGTAACTTCTCATCTCCCATCAAAACGATCGAATACCTGATGCGCCACCGATCTCCCAAGCCCTTTCTGTCAATATTTCCACAAAATAAAAAATTCCATGATTTGCTGTGCATCCAATCCAGGTAATTACTGTGCGCCGGAAGCTACTCCCTCAATCCCCAGTTACTTAAAGACCGCCCGTAAAATGGCATCGGCAGACTCTGGGTAAATGTGTCTCCTGCCCCACCGCCCTCGAAACAGATAAAGACGATCGCTAGGGAGGCAATCTCGTTTCTAGTTGCAATGGTACCTCTCAGCATGGAAGCTATCTGAGCCAGAAGCCTGAAACCTCGTATTTGAGAGGTTTCTAGAGAAATAAAATCTGCGCCATCAATTTGAAAACACTTGAGAGCATAAATTTCTGCCTGAAATTGGCTTACAGTCGCTAGCTAAGATTTACCGTCCTGTTAAAACTGAAAGCCTCATGTAGCAGAAGTTTGAGCGATCGAAAATCCGCGCCACGAATTTGAAGACCTTTAGAGACTTAAGTTACAGTAGCCAAAAAATTTATTTCTATAAAATAAAACTTTCGCGCCATGAATTTGATACTAAAATTTAGTAAGTCCTGACGGGTTTCGAGGCAGTAAAAACGATAGAATCTATACCTTAAAAGATTTTCACGCTTTATGATGCCGCGCCACGAATTTGAAAGCCGCGCCATTTTTCGTGAAAACGTACATCAGCCATCTACTCTTGGCATGTTCGGAGTTTTGCAGACCCCTGCCTCTTTCATTCTTCCCAATAGACTAGATTGTAATAGAGGCGACGTGTAAATAACCTAAGTACGGGACAAAAGTTGTAGAGATTGCAAAAAGTCGGACCCATTAGACGCAGATGGATTGAGCACCAAATGGCGCAAATAATCGAATCCTAAGCGAAACAAACTTTTGGCACGACGACCGTGTTTTTTCATCTCAATCGGCTGCCATTGATGCAACCATACGCCTGTTTTCATGGCCCAACATAAAGCTAAGGTCAACAAGGCGAACAACTTGCTCAACCGCTCGGCATCGGTGAAGTGAGTGGATTCCAGACAGAAACCCCGCGTTTTGAAAATGCCAAACAAGGTTTCAATCGACCAACGTTTGGCGTAATCTTGAACCAAATTCTGGGTGTGGACGGGCGCAATGACCACGAGTAACTCCCCATCCTCAAGTCGCAGGGCTTCCACAGCAACCGGATAACCCCAGACCCGGCAAGTGCCAGTGAGTCTTTGAGATTGACCGACTTGCAGATGGGCAAAGACGACCCGCGCCGCCAGGACCTTGCCATCGTGCTCAATCTGGTCGGTGTCCCGAATCCGTAAGCGAAAGGCTAAAGCCGGTTCGAGCAGGAGATAGCGCACCCAGGCTTGGCCAACGAACTCGCGATCCGCACACAAGCAGTTCACCCGAGCGGTGGGAAATCGTTTGGCAAAGGTTTCCATAAACCGCATCCGCTCGTCGCTGTTGGAGTTCCCTTTTTTATCCAACAGCCACCACAGAATCGGGAAGGCAACCCCTTCATGCACAATGCCTAAGGTCAAAATGTTGTGCCAATGACTCCCGAATTTCCAGGTCGTGCGATCCAGGCTCAACACCCACCCTGGTGGAATTTGCATCCAACTCACCAACAGGGTCGCCAGTTCGGTGTAATCCAGGTCAAACTCTCGAAAAAAGCGCTGCAACCGCTTGTAGCTCGATTCGGGCAAAGCCTTGCCGCCAAAGCCTAAACATAGTTCGCTTAAATTTACCGTTTTGACTTTCAGCAAGGCTAACAAAAACAAAGCCAGAAATGAAATCCTGGCTCCATGCCAGTTCAATTGGGCTTGGAGGACTCGCCTTAATTCGCTATATTGGCTCATAGGGTTTCTGATGAGTGTCGTAATTCTGATGAAACCCTACCCTGCTCAATCTTTCAAGCTTTTTGTCCTGTACTTAGAGTAAAGATAACAGAAATGGGAAACGACTTGAGTTTTTCTGTCAAAGTTTGGGACTGAAATTTCCCAGTGGGGGTTAAACCGTAGCGATCGCCTCGGTTAGAAATCATATGCAAGCAGTTGGCTTCGCTCTTCCCATGACGGATGAAGTAGAGTGTCATTTGAATTCGGCTTTCTCTCTACACCTGAACTGAATAGTGACAAATGATGAGTAAGTCATCGATCGCCTCTGCCTTCAAGCGATTATGACCACTAACCGAAGTCCATAAGGTGCTGGCGATAGCACCAATTTCATCATCCCTAACTTCAAGCTCCCAGATATCAGCGTCCTTCACTACATGAGTCCATTCATTTTCGGCAAAAACTCCATGGGGAGTATTTGCCAGGAGTGGCTCACTGTTCAGCGGTGTAGGCCCCTGTGTGTTGCCCTTGGGCGGTGTCAGGTAAATACCTAAAGGTTGACCACCAGAAGCGTAGGTGTCCTTGGTCTGGGAGTCTTTAAATTTCAGGAAGACATCCACTCTGTTGATGGTGATGTCTCTGTCCCGAAATTGGCAGGGGAAACGGTGGGGCGTCAGGTGCAGGTTAAGTTTACTGCTTGAATCCGTGTTTTGAGGATGGAGGAATCGATGCCATTCGGCGGAAAACTCCTGCTTGGCGCTGAACATGCTCAAAAAGCCTGAAGGTTGGACAATAGCTTCTAGCTGTTCTAGATCTTTCTGGGTTGTTTTGGATGTGTTCACCAGATTTCGAGCTTGCCTGACAGTGTCTCTAAAGCTATCGTTGCCCTGACGAGCGGTGTAGCTGAGTTTAAAGATCACATCGGAAATCGTGTTGAAATCAAAGGTATTGCAGTCCTTCGGCATTTCGATACGCCAGGTTGACACAACTCCGGATCCTTCAAACGGAAGATAGCGCTCATCGCGGAAGTTGAGTTCAAACAGTCCGCTATCGTTTTGAGCGGTGCTGGTGGCGATAGATTGGACGGCAACCAAGTAAGAGCGGAAGCGGGTTTTGCTTTCGTCATTTTGTCCGTAGGTGTTATCGGCCTGATCAGTAATGCGTACTTTGGCACTTTCTAAAGACAGGGTGCAGTTGATGTTGGTATAAGGCCCAACAACGCAGGGAATAGTCAGGCTAATACTCTTAATACGGCGCATGTAATGACCAGGGTAGTCAGCATCGAAGAGAGATTCTGGCAGGGTCATGTAACATTGCCCAGTTTGTTGGAGCATCAACAGGGCAACGGGATCAATCTGTCTTAAGGAAATGTGTTTGGTCAGTTCGATGTCGCGCTTGTTCTTTTCCAGGTAGGCGGCTTCAAGGCGGCGCAGATGGTACTGGAGCTTTTCGCCAGCCAGGAGTCCTTTTCCAAGATCGTCGAATTGGCCAAATTCGATGTAGTTCGTCTCTGCCAACCCCAGCTCGAAACGGAAGCATTGTTCGGCTTGTTTTGCTATGTCGAAGGCGAGGGTGTAGCTGTGGAAGTAAACTTTAGCAATCTCGCTAATCATCCATTCGTAGAGTTCAAGGGTTGTAAACTTTTTCTCCTTAGACAATGCGAAAAAGGTTTGATTGGGATCACCCAACATAAAGCTTACTATCGCTTTTGCATGTTCAATCTGCTGTTCATGGTTGGATAGTTCTCGTTCGACAATAGATAACCTTTGCTCAGCGGCAGCAATTTGTTTTTCAAATTGCTCAATGTCATTTTGGGCCAAGTTGAGTTGATGATCCCACTCTTCCTGCCGTCGTTCATAGGAAGCCATTGTGCCAGCCATTGATGCTCCTGTTTGAGCGACAGAAGCAAGCAGTGAAAAAGCACGTCCTGTTGCTGAGATAGCGTTGGCCTGATGGCTACTGCCATAGGAAATAGAAGCGTTGGGAGTGTTACCGTGCCCTCCTGCACCTATTGAAACATCAGGTGCTGCATGCAGGATTGCCGCAGCCAGTTCTTGTATTCCAGAAGCTATTTGGAATCCAGAAGATACTGCTGAGAGAACTTCTTTGACCTTTTCTGCAGTGTTGTTATATTCCTGGCTGGCGTAGTAGGCACGACGAATTTCTGCCCCAACTTTACCTTGTTTAGCAGCATTAAGGGATTCTTCAGCCTCTTTAATCTGAAGTTGCCGGATATGAGTGACCAGATCGAGTAACTTAATCTCCTGATTCGATCGAATTTTAGTGAGTTGTTCAGCATCACGCTTCTCGATCGCTGCTAATAATGTGCTTCCCAAAGCTTTGACTTCACCGACCAACTCATTGGCTTTCTGCAGCATGAATTGGAAGCGGTAGGGAGGTAAGATAAATAGTCTTTCATTGTCTTGGCTGGTTGTAGAGCTTGCTGCTATTAACTTAAAAGTCCCTCTAGAGAAATCGAGAATGTTGGGAGTGAAGCCTGAGCGAGGCTTGCCTTCAATGGTCAGGCAGTGGCGAATGTTATAGAGCCGAGTCTCAACAGTATCCCAGTAACTGAGGAGTTTTTCATTGACAGGAATGCCAAAGTAAAGGGTTGAGATGCCTTTAAGAAGAACTACACTCTCTGCCGGATCTCGTTCCTCATGTGTCGAAGCAGGAGCATTTCCTACAGCTGATTCAATAGTCAACAGGGTATTGGCGAAAGCATCAATATCCCGATTAAGGCTTGTTGCATCATTCTGGAGTTGATTGTAAGTTCTGGCCTGAGTGGATTGAACAGGTACCAGCTGTGGGCGTGGGCCGAGAATGTCCCTGGCCAACAAGTAAAGCTGAGTAGCCTCGTTAGTAGATTCCCAGGTATCTTCACGGAAGCGCGCATCAGCCCAAGCAATGAGGGTATCAATAGTTTGCATGACGGTTGCCCGTTGGTAAGCGCCATGACGTAGACGGGCAATAAGATGGGGATTGAAGGGGTCTTTCTGCCAACGCTTAATTAAATCCTCTCTATCCTGCTGGGCTGTTGTTTCAGCAGCATCTTTAGCTAAGGAACTATTAGCAAGCTGGATCAACCATCGTGTTACAGACTCTATTTCATATTCATCGTAAAACTTTTTGAAACGCCAATATCTTTGAGGAGTATTGCCTTGAGTAATTGTTGGGTCAAAAACCTTTCGGTACCATTCAAGAGCTTGACTAAACCTTTGACGACTTGCAAATCGTGTGCCTAACAAAATGGGTATGTGGAAAAGCAATTCCCAATTATAAAGGGAGTAGGCGGCTTCTGAAGTTAAGGCAAGACACTCTCCTGAAACA
Organism: Pantanalinema rosaneae CENA516; assembly: GCF_050753385.1. Classification (NCBI taxonomy): domain Bacteria; kingdom Bacillati; phylum Cyanobacteriota; class Cyanophyceae; order Leptolyngbyales; family Leptolyngbyaceae; genus Pantanalinema; species Pantanalinema rosaneae. The sequence goes on along the minus strand of NZ_JBLZFZ010000021.1, from coordinate 33,762 downwards.
GAATTTGCAATGCTGGCTGGTGCAGAAAAACTATCGGAAAAAGCACCATTCCTTTCCCAAATTTGATTTTCAGATTCAGGGATTGAAACACTATAAATTCCTTCAGCACCATGACGTTCTAGTTCACGACTTAATGTTGTTGTTAATGGATGATAAAAGGCAATAGCTTTCCACTGATTTTCTGTGGTGCTATATCTTAGCAAATAGGAACGCCTATTACGTTCATCACTGATAATGGTTGGCAAAGGTGAATGCAATCTGCCAGGGAAAGAACCAAAAAGGAGTGGTCGTACAACTCGCATACTAGTATTGAAAAGGGAAACTTTCTCTTGTTGTTTAAGAGTATCTAGACCACTGTTTAATCCACTTATTAGGCCAATTAATTCACGTCCGAAAGGACTATCCTCACTTTGCAATTTTGCCAACTCTTCATCGTAAATCTTTTGAAGATTAACGCTTACTTTGCAATAGCTTACAGGTTCTATAAAACTACCCCATTTGGGAAGAAAACCACTACCTGGCCAAGCATTCAATAAGTCATCTTTATTCTTCAATGAAGGTTTTAAGTTTGATGAGGGCAGGTCAAAACTCAGTAAATTAGTAAGAACAGGCACATCATATAAACCTGGATATCCTGGAAAGAGCGAGTATAACAACATAGCAGATGCCTCGGCAGTGAGCGCTAGACCCAAGCCACCTAAAGCCAGTGCTGCCCCAGCGCCACCTGAAACAGCACCTATAGCACCCACACCCAATGTTCCTAACCCACCCCAGAAGCTTCCTGCCATACCTAATATGCCTGGTGGAAGGTTTAAGCGTAAAGCTTTTGCCCCACCTTCATTGATATCAAAATAACCAAATTCAAATCCAACTAAAGGTTCTGACCATCCAAGTTTATAAGCGTCTAGACGGCTATACTTTTGAAGATGATTGAGAAGGTCATCCTTGAAAAAAGGTGAATCTCCTTTAAATAGATGATTTTGTAAATACTCACTTAAAATTGAGTTGTAACCATCACCATCACTACCCAAAAGAACCTTCTCTGGATCTGAAAGGCTCTTAAGCTCATTCCATAGTGTTTTTAGAATAGAGGATACAACCTGAGCAATTCCTTCAATGGTTTTAGATACCAAATGTTGTGGCCATGTTTCAATGGGTGGGAAAGATTTTAGAGATCTCTCTACTATACAAGCGTACTCAAGCCCCTTTTCCAAGATCTTGCTTAGGCTATTTATAGCCTTATCAATATCCTGAAGTGTCTCTCCAACCGTTTTATTCAGAACATCTGCGATAATATTAACACTTCTTTTAACACCGTTTATAACTCCAGTAACCGCATCTAAGCTATCTTTAAGAGCATCCACAGACCTCTTGATGCTTTGTAATACATCGATTTCCTGAGCTAATTTTGTGGCTTCTTCTATCAATCTCGCAATTTCGATCTTTAGGCTATCAACTTCTTTGGCTAGTTGTTCGGCAAGGGCTTCAGCCTGAGTTTTTAGTTCTTGAGCTATTCGCTCAGCAGCTTCTAATTGAGTAACTTCTCTCATTAGTCGGGTGACTTCTCCTGAAAGATCTCTGACTCCTTGTTCAGCCGTTTCCTTTGCCCTTTTTAGCGAATCAATTTCTTCATTTAAAGTCTCTATTTTCTTCTTGAGACCATCAACTTCTCCCTTTAATCCATTAATTTCGCTTCTAGGATTCCAAGCTTTATAGGAGAGCTTTGGATTAGATTGTGTTTCAGGTGTAAGCAATGAAGGTGGTAATGTCACGCCGCCAATCCGGATTCTTGTCGCATCATCAACTCGAACTGCAAAGTGAGTGGGGGCAAGGGGGAAGAATGGGCGGGCAATGTAGTGGTCTGCGGTACGTTTGGGTGTCCAGCCTCTGCGTTGGCGGGTACTCCAGGACAGGGTGTATTGATCTTGATAAATCGGGTAATGGGGTAATAGTGGAAAAGGCCGTGAGGGATTCATCCCCAGCACGTCTTTCATACTTTCGAGTTGTTTGGTGTGTTTAATCCAGTACAGGTTTAAACGTCCGTTTAAGACAATGGGCACTACCCAGTCGCCATCAATATCCAGATCCAGACGAGCCCAGGATGAAAAATGTTGTGTATCTAAAGACCAGGTTCGGTGGTAATACTGGTGGGGTATTCCTTGAGTTCGCGCCACGATGTGCAGGACTTTTTCGCTTTCGAGCTGTTCAATGCAAGTGCCCATAATTTCCATGCGGGCAACTTCATCTAGCTTTTGCAGGTAAGCAATGAAAGCATCTTCCACGCTCTCATCGGTTAAGTCGCGCTGGGATAGGGCTTGATTGAATTCTACAAAGAAAGGAGATTGATCATCTCTGGTTTCTGGAATTAGCCAATTTTCTGGGTATAGAAATAGCTCTCGATTAGCTCGCCAGGTTTGATAGGATTTTATCCATTCCCAGCGGGTTTCAAAGGATGGGTCAAAGGTGGCGGCGGTATCTTGTTCGTATCCCAGCAAAACTCGTTGCACAAAGGTTTGGACAGAGGCGATCGCCAGGTCAATGCGACTGACTTTTTGTTCTGTCCCCATCTCCACATCCACCAACAGGTGATGGTTCAAGGCATCGCTGTTCGTGAGATCTTCAGCATAATCTCGTCCTAGCACATAGGACACCAGGGCATCTCGTTGCTGGAGACGTAATTGGTTACGGAGGGCAGGAGCTACCTTTTGCCACTCCGCTCCCCCACGTTTGGCCGTTGCTATCAAGCGAATGTCGTTAGAGACTTCAGTTGTTAGGGAATTTGCCAACCAGGGTTTTAAGTTTTTGGCGGCAACACCCAAGTACTGCACCAGTTCAAGGGCATCCAGGAAACATAGCCAGACTTTTGGTAAAGCGTTCTGAGCCGATTGTTGGATGTCCAAGAGTTCTGGGTCAAGGAGCATCTTGCCATCTTCCTCAGACACTTCAAAATAGCGGGCGATCTCCCCCCAGCTATCGGCCATAGAATCTGCCTGAGAAGCGACTGTGTGAGCTACCCAGAAAGAAAGACCCCGTGCAGCAAATCGTTCCTGTAGGCGTTTAAGGTCACAGAGATTACACCAGGACAGGAAGAGAGTTTGGCGTTGTTCTACAGAGGAGGATGCAGAGTGAGTGGTCTGATAGGGTAATCTTGAGAGCGTCAGCAGGTTGAAGGGGTGTTGCATACCAGTTGTCGCTAACGCCTGATCAGTCCAGCCGAATGTTCGCAACAACCAGGCCCCTTTAACAAACTGCACGTATAGGGGCCATATTCGGTTTTGGCGTAGATCTTTAGGGTGTTGCAGATTTAGCCCTGAACGGAGTGGAGCAATAAAGTCTACCAAGACTGGAATAGCTTTCAAGTTGAGCTCTAGAGCAGTTGGTAGTTTGTCTAACAACTGCTTAACAGTACCTTGGGGGAGGTGGAAAGCTTGAGCAAATGCATTGACCAAAAGCGATTGGGTTAACAGAACAATAGCTGGTGTGAGGATCAGAGTACTTCGTTGGGAACCTGGAGCTGATTCTGGGGTTCCAAAACCTACTAATTGGGCTGTTAGGGTCTCCGGGTTGTAGGTCAAGACATTTGCAATCCCCTGTAGGCATACACCGACCTCAGCAACCGTCAGTCTGGTAGGCTCGCTGTTAGAATGGTCAGGAGTTAATTCAACCCCATGAGCTTCTAAATAGCCTTCTTGATCAGGACTGAGCATACAGACCCCAGTACCTTCAAGAATCTCGATAATTCGGGTAGCGTGTGGGATATGGTCGGCTAATTGAGACTGTACTCCATTGTCGGTAGGAGTTGCTTGAGCCAGCAATCGCGCTAAAACGATAATTTTTTCTTCCCTTGATTCGCAAGGGGCATTCTCTGTCAATCGTTTTGTCAAATTCTCGAAAAGAGCGATCGCATCTTTTTCTAACTTCTGCTCAAACTCTGGATTGGTTTGATGGCACAGTAAAATATCCAGGTCGTGAAGATTGAAATTGCTGCTCCGAACTTGTTCAACGGCATCCAAAAAATGTTGGGTTGCCTCAGGATTTATCCAGGGATCATCCAAACCACTCATAGTCTGAAGGCGTAGCAGGTCTTTAATCGACCAATGCACGGCTTTGGACAAAGTAGCCCAGCGATAAAGTTTTGAGAGGGTATTCAGGTTCAACTGAGTAGTTTCGTTGATTAGCAAAGCTAAATCTTCAGCAGATAACCCTAGGGCTGACCATACAGCAACTTTCACATCTGCAAAGGAAGCCGTTAGTGGGATAGCCAGGAGACGACGATCGTCCTCTGACAACCTGGTTTTGTCTTGAAAGATTTGGTCGTACTGTGAGGCGATAAGTTGAGCGGGGTTGCTAGTGCGATCGTAGGTGGCTTGAGTATCCAAATCTCCCCAAAACGTCAGGACGGTAGTTACAGCTAGATTTAGCCGTTCAGCTAACCGTTTTACGGCTACAACCTGAATCAAGAAATTATCGGTTAAGTCAGTAGCCTGGAATATCTTTATTGCCCGATCTAAGTCTCTAACAGTCCATCCCAGCCGTCGCCACAGACGCACAAATCGATGGAAGCGGTTAAGGAAAGGTTCGTCTACCCCTTCTAAATTCATCTTAGATAGGTTACAGCCATCGCCTGTTATGTGAAGCGTTACCTGATGAGAACCAGGTGGGTCGGAGAGTTGCGGATTAATGTAATCAGCAGTCAGTAACTCCATTAAATCGGAGTACTCTAAACCACTCTTATTAAGAAAAGTTCGAACATTTTTTCCCTCACACTGAGGCCAGCGATCAGGGCGGAAATAATAACCCCAATATCTCCAGGAATCGTTAATAGTTGCGGACAAGCTAAATTGTCCTTGCCAGGGATGGTCGAAGCCAGTCATCCAAGCCATCCCACCGTAATTTTCGCCTTCCCGAACTGTAACCACCTGCCCCATCTTTAGTTTTCGGATCAGACGAAGGGCGAGATTGTTTTGAGGATTGCCTTCGATTCTGGCAAGAAAGAGAGCTTTTGTGGAAGAGTTGCGAATGAGAATCAAATCTCCTGAGTTTGGTTCAAACCCATCAATCAGTTGGGGTACCAGCCGAGGTAAAAGTATGGCTGGATCTATTTGCAAGCAAAGACGTACCTCTAAAACAGCAGTAATAATCTGACGTTCTGTAGTGCTAAGTCCCAGATAGGCTAATGTGCTATCAAGTATTGTCTGCCTATGCTGGTTTGCTAAAGATTGTGACCTGAAACAACGAATTAATTTATCCCGGCTCAGTCCCAGATCTGCCAGATAAATCGCGGTTTCTGCTTGGGTAAAGTTGAAGGGCAAGCTCCACGGAAATACAGCGTTTGCAAGAGTGTCATATGCCCGAGAATTAAGATGCTCTGGCAAAGCGGCTAACTCTTCGGCAGTCCATGTGGTCTGTGGATAGTAGTCTGGAACTGAAGTGACCTTTTGCTCCAATAGCTCGATAACTAGGTCAATGTAAGGAACTGGAGTCTCAGCATTAGCCGCAGATAACTCAAGCTCGGCAATATCCGGGCGGCGTTTAAGCAACACCTCCTGAACATTGGGTACTCCTCCATTGTTTTTTAACATCTCCAGCAAATCCACCAGGTACGCCCCCGTACCTAAGACCGATTGGCTGGGAGGGGCCAGGCATGATGTCTGAGGACCAAACAGCGACTCTAAATTGGCTCCCTCGGGTAATTCAGGAGGATTGGGATGGGTTTCGGTGCCGCTCCCGGTGCTACCTGCACCACCTGCATTACCAGAGGCAGGCTTTTTACGGCCCGCCCCCAGCCCCGATACAGCAGATGGTGAAATCTGTTGGAGTTGTGGGGATAGAGTGGTTGCGATCGCAAGTGCTTTACTAAACTGCCGAGCTGCCCGACGATGAATTACTTTGGCTTGCTCCTGCAAGAAAGCTCGATCTTGCTCATCGGCAGGCTTACCTGCTTCAACCATTTGCTGAACAAAGCTTTCCTGGCTCATTGTCGCAATTGAACGAGCGGAAGTATGTCCCTGTGATAGCAGATGTACGGCTTCGCTACAGGGAGCAATGCGTAGCAGACGTTGCAAACTGGTCAGGTCTTTTTCCAGTCGGGTTGCCTTCTCCTGAAGGAGGGTGGCATCTGCTTCTGGCTCTTGCGATCGCACAAAGTCATAGAGCACTGACCTTTCCTGGGCTGCCTCTCCATTGCCCGAAACCCCATTAGCTCGATTCAGGCGCAGAAGTTGGAGTTTGAGTCCCGGCCCGTGGAGATTGATTGCCTGATTGAGATCTGCTTGATTGATCTGAGCTTCCACAAAATTCTTCAGGGCAACAAAGTTAGCTGGGTTGGGAACCTGCTCAGGTTGGGTACTAACTTTTTTCAATCGACCCAATAATGCCTCTGTGGGATAGACTTTCTCAAAGTTAGCGGCCAAGTGGCGAGCTTGCAGACGGAGGCTTGGCTGGTCAGCAGTGGTGCTGTTTAAGGATTGAATCGGTCTGACCGGAATTCTTTGTCGAATCTGTTTGGTTGCCAGCCAGCCTTGCCAGTCGTCGGTATCGTTTTGGGCAAAGGTACGCAGTTTTGCCTCATCCTGATCTTTCGAGCTGATGCCTTCTAACCCAGACAGAGGAGGCATTTCAGCTACTAGATGTTTTACCAGATCGTCTTCTGCTCCCACAATTTGGGTCAGTCGTTGGGTGCGGCGAATGATGGCTCGTCCACGAACAGAAACCCCTTTTTCTTGCAGCCGATGTTCAATCTGCTCTGGTTTTACATCAGGTTCCTCCGCCAGAATTTGGGTGTAATGGCTAAACTCAGCTTCTGGTAGGTCTACAGCAGTCAGTATTTCCTTCAGGCTGGCTCCTGGTAACTGGGAGGCTGAGGAGCGCAGATGTTCCAGGCGGGTCTGAATTTCCTGCTGACGTGCCCGCTCTTGTAACCAGGATGCTGCATCCTGGACTGAGTCTTGCACGGTAGGGGCGACGATGCCAGCGGCAATGGCAGCCTCCAGGCTTTGCGTAGCAGAGATGGATTCCTGACTGACTTTTTGAGCAATGGGGTGGAGGAGAGCATAATGCACTTCCGGTGATAGAGATGGGGATTGCTCAGTCGCTGCCTGGGTTGACAATCGATGCGCTTCCGTAAACCGCTCCAGGGTTTTGGGGTCAATGCGGGTAACGCCAGCTAGCCAGGTCAGCTTTTCGGGTTGGAGATTGGACAGGTCAGAGGCTAAACCGATAGCCTGATGGATGCGATCGCGCACCTGCTCAAATTCTGTAGGTTCCGGTTCCCCTTCCATCGTCAGGTCGATAGTGACGGGCAACGTGAGGTTGTACTGAACATCAGAACGTTTTGGTTCCTGTTCCTGATTGGCTCTGGTAGCACTGATATGAAGGTGGAGAGGTGAAAGTGCGGCGGGAGCGGTTGAAAGGTGCTGAGCCAGTTGGAAGGGATCCAGCACGATCTGGTAGCTACCGTCAACGCGCGTTTTGACAGCAGAACCGATGGGTGTTGGCTGGTCTGCAGCGAATTCCTGGTGGAACGCCTGCACCCTCACATGGGGCACCGGGCGACCAGTGGAAGTGAGAATTCGTCCTGAGATCAGGGATTGGTTTGTGGTAGTAGTCGGGAAAACGGCAGCAGCTTGTTGATGCAGAAAGTCAGCTAGAGAGTCCCGTTTAGCATCAGAGGTGTCACCGTCTGCCCAGGCAGGTAAATCGGTATCGGCAATGGTTTGAAGCCACTCTGCCCAATCTTGAGTGTGCCAGAGCGCCAGATCTATCGCAGAGAGAATCTGGCCTTGCTCATGGAGAGTTTGCAGGGAACTTACCAGGGGAAGGGTATTACGGGTGATCTGCCCCACCTGTAGAGCAAAGCGGAGTGCTTTAATTTTGGGGAGACCCAGGTGCAGGTCAGCCTCAATTTTGGGCCAGAAGGCATCGAGGGGTCTGGTGGGTTCTATCCGTTGTAGGGTTAAGAGAGACTGGATAATCCGTCGCCGTAGGGACGAGTCTGGCTCCACGGAGGTCAGGAGTTTACCCATAGAGGTGGGCTGATCCTGGCAGGCGGTGCTAATTGCCTGATTGAGAATGCGGCTTTCTAAACGCTGACACCATTGTTCTAGAGTTTGTTGGTTAATGATGGAAATAACGTTCTTTTGGATAGCGGCTTCCAGAGCAGTTCGGAGGTTTTGGGGAGAGTGGCTGTAGAGCTGGTCTAAGTCTGTTGGCAAGCCTTGTTGTTGGAGCGCGTAGAAGACTTCAACAGGAAGATCTGGAGTTGCCAGCCGTTGGGCAGTTCTGAGGGCAGTGATGTGTTTTTCTGGAATGCGAGAAACTCCAGACAGAAAGGTAATTTGTTTATCTTTCAGATCGACCAATCGTAGAATGTTTCTATCTTGCAGAGTCTTAGTGATCTGCTGGTTCAGAGTCGCGAATTCAGATAAACGGGTTGGTTGAGTTCTCTTAACACTCAAATTTATTGTTTCTAATGCTGTCGCGTGGTACTGCGGGTCAGCCTCCAATAATGGAGTGGTTGCCGTGGATGAATCAAAGACCCGAATTTGAAGATGAAGGGTTGGCTTAACGGGGGGTTGGTAAGTGAGGGTATAGGTGCCATCAGCATGGCTGGTTGTTTGCCCTAACTGACTCTCTTGCAGTCCTGTCTGGTTTAAATCCAGGTCAAATAGTTTAACGACTAGATTACTAACAGGGGAAGCATCTGCCTGATCGCGAATGGTGCCTTGAACAACGTGATGTTTGTTGACAGTAATTCGCACGGGGTTTGGTAGAGGTCGAGACCCTCTCAAAAATTGCTCATTTGTCCCAGCTAAGGTGTATTCAAGCTCTGTGTTACCCCGATAAATTTTGAAACGAAGATCGGGTCTACCTTCTCCTGGATGCTCGGTGAAGTCGGAGGTTTTGAAGTGAAATTCGACTTGCCCATTGGCAGCAGTCAGAGCGGGTGTGCCCAGTGGGTCGTGAACCAAATTGGGATCGCTGTCGAAGGCTTTGACCAGAAGCCCAACCAACGGATTGCCGTGGGCATCAACAACTTGACAAACAACTGTGTAGTTTTGTTCAGAGGTTCCAGTTGGTTGGCTTTCGTTCGGCATAGTGATCTCCGAAAATTGCTAATTTTTGGGTAAGTGTTATCCAGGCATTGACGGTGAAGAGGTAGTGCAACCCGGTTTGAAGCAATGAAAGAATTGATTTGCAATGATGGAAGGGATGATCGCCCTCATGGCTTCGGATTTAATCTCTCGCAAGCCTTCTCAAGTTTTGCTTTTGCTTTGTCCTCTCGGTTCTTAATGTAGGAAGTTTGCATAAGGAGGGAAATCACAAAGGCAATGGCTGCACAAACCAGAGCCACCCAGGTAATGGGGGCACTCAATGAGAAATTATCTTTGAATGGCAGAACCAGGCAGGCAACAAACCCGGCAACCAGAAGGCTATTAATGGCACTCATCGTATGTGCTAACCCCCCAAAGCTACGAACTTGTAGTTTTGATGATTGTTTGGAATTGGCGGCCCCGACGGGATGGTAATCGACGAGTAACCCTTCTTGATCAAACAAGGTGATGAAGGTTTGGCGAATATGGTCGAGGTCATGTTTACATTCGTCAGTATGCTCATTGCGCTTGATAATTCGCAGTAGCGTCATGGAACCGACAACAAATAGGGTGAAGAATATTGCCAGTACAATGCTCTTAAGCGCATCGTCTTTCGGTCCATTGTCTTCGGTGCTTAAAGCAACCACTGCACCCAATAAAAGAGTCGCCAGACCGACAAAAATATTGAACCGTGTTTCACCCACTTGCTCACTATTTTTCATCGCCTCAGCACGATAGCGATAGTCTTCAAGCAGCAGATCTTTAAGGATTTCGGAGTTTGATTGCATTTTGATTGCATTCATGTTGTGCTGTCAAAATTTTCAATGTGGCCTATTAGTGTTATTTTTTTAGCAGTAAAGATTCATTATTTTACTCCTAATTATTTTTGAACTTCTCCTTAGTGTGTGTTGGCTAATCATCATTTGAGAAATTTCTGGTAAAACCATGATTCTAAATTCTCGTTAGGATCAATATATTCCTTTACTGCCCATGCAGTTTCTGCCCCAACCTCTCCTACTAGTGCTGCAGCACCTGCCCCTGGAACTACTTGCAGTCCTTCTCTCAATGCTCCCCAATGATCTCCCTCAGAATATTTCTGGTAAGCTTGATAACCCGCAACAGCAGCACCTACTACTGGGACACCTTTTAGCACTTTCACGCCAGCTTTTTCTACGCCTTTTTGAAGTATGACCTCAGCAGCATCTATTGCTTTATTCGTGGCATATCCTTCGACAGCACCCTCATAATCTCCTTGCGCAAGTTGCACTACGGTATTGACTAGTCCAGCTTTAGAATCTGCACTTCTCATTGTTCCTACGGTTCTGCTACTTCTTACTCCTTGCCCTTGCCTTGCTAGTTCGTGCGCTTCTCTGCGCATCTCAGTAATCTTGGAAGCCTTAATCCGCATTGTTCGTCCATCAATGCCATGAGCTTCTAAAGCTGCTCGAACACGCCTTGCATTCTCACTCTCACTCTTCTTAATAAGGTGTCGTGTTTTTGCATTAATGAGATTTGCTTTTTGTCGTTCACTGAGCTTGTCCCAAGTGTCTTTCCTTTTTTCCTTAACTGCTCGGACTGCTTCTTCATGGATGGCATTAAGTTCTACAACATCTGAAAATCTAACCCCAATAATGTCGAAGGATGGATGATCTGCAAGAGAGATTGGTTTTCCATTGGCTTGTGCCTCTGCAGCAATTTGGGAAGATTTAATAAGTCTGTCGGACTTATGGGAACCTCGATTAATTGAGGTTTTACAAATTTCAAGTCTCATTCCAGTCTCAAAGTCGATTATCAGTCCTCTATGCCGTCAAATCTGCTGTGGATTCTCCGCTCCACTTGCTGCCATGCCGGATGTTGGATAGATCTATCCGTCAGCTTCAACCGGGCGTGTTTGCCAGAAGACCAAACGCAGGAAGTTGTAAGTCAAATTCTTCAACCCTAACTGCACCTTAGCCCGCTCCAGTCCAATCGAGCGTACCAGTTTGCCACCCATTTGCATCACCCAAGCCCCAAAGACATGCTCGACCTTGGCCCGGGTTTGAGAGCGCTCTCGGTTGGCGGCTTTTTGTTCCTCGCTTAAGGGGCGATTGCGATAGGCGCGTTCATGGATGTGACTGATGAAGGTTAAGACCACGAGCAACCCTTCGAGGGCGACGGAACGATAGGCACTGTCCGCCCACACCTCATCGCCTTCATTGTCAGCATCGAGCACTGCCGTGAAGGCTTGACTATCGTGCACGGCGGCATCGGTCACGGCATAGCGACGAATAAAGCCATGGTTGGCATCAATACTCAGGTGATCCTTATAGCCGAAGTAACTCTTGCCGTTTTTCTTCGTCCAGGTCGCATCGCCATCTTTTTGTGCCCCCTGATGCGGATTCTCTTGCCATTGGGGTGGCCTTTTTCCAGCCTCCAGATGGGCTTTTTCATCCTGGTCAAAGTGCTGTTTTGGCACCGGGATCAAGGTCGCATCAATAATTTGCCCCCCTTGGGCTTGATAGCCTTGCGCGCTTAAGTATTCTCCAAAGGACTCAAACAACGGCTCTACTAATTGATGCGCTTGCAACTGCTGACGAAATAACCACACTGTGGTCGCATCCGGCACCGAATCTTCAATTCCTAACCCCAAAAATCGCATGAACGAGAGTCGGTCTTTGACTTGATATTCCAACGCTTCGTCACTGATGTTGTACAACTGCTGTAACACTAACAGCTTAAACATCAAAATCACATCCATAGGCTTGCGTCCAGCGTTGCTTTTGCGCGGTTTGTCATGGATCACGGCAAGTTGTGCCCGAAACGATTCCCACGGAATTAACCGGTCTAAATCTTCTAAAGTGCTTTTCTTGGCGGCTAATTCTTGCTGGCGCTGTTCTAAATCCCAGAACCCTTGTTGTCCCATTGCTGTCCTTGGATGGCCTGACTGCTGCTATCTTATCTCTCTGATCTCAGAATGAGACATCCTTTTTTCGATTTTTCGAGGTGCCCTTATGTTTATTAACATCTCCGTAAATTATGCTCTTGTTAGCAGCATCTTCAGAGCTTCCTCCTTTAGCTACAGGGTGCTTCTCGTCAATATGTACTTGTTGAATTTGCCGCTCCTCATCTGTTGCTCTACCACTGAGATCAGTTTTCTTAACCGGCATATTAAGTACGTAAGTGTATAGGTTTAAACCATCAAGCATTTCCTCAGGATCGGTTGATATCCAGCGTCCTAACCAAAGAGCATAATATCGTGCTTCATGATAGTTCAATCCAGTCTCCTCATCCCGCTCTTTACTTGTATATCGATATCGCTTCAAACTCACTTCTATATCGCTATTTTTAGATTGATAAGATACACTTCCATAAGGATAATATTCCTCATAAAAAATTACATTTCCTTTTTCATCTAGTTCTATACAAGTAGATCCTAAGTGGTTATTCAATTGATAGCGAATTAGAGCTTTTGGTGAAGTAATTCTGTTAACAATACTGTCCTTAACTTCAATTGTTTTTATTTCTACTAACGCTACTCGCTGCTCATCATCTATAATATGTAGTGTTTCTCGTTCAAGTGTTACCGTTATATCATTGCCGTTATATTCACGGTAAATTTCAAAGCCACCTAAATAAATCCGTTCATGCTTTCGTCTAGGTGTGGCTCCATCGGCGGCAGGTAGTTCTGTCACCTTGCGTACCCGTTGTCCTGCTGCATCGTAGACGTAATAGGTCTTTTCCCCTGCACCGTTATTCACTACCTGTTGTTGGGTTGCCTGCAACTGGTCCTTAAAGTCCCATTCCATTACCTTCAAATGGGGCATCTGGGTCATGCTGCCGTGGGCATCGTAGGTGTAAATCTCTCCATACATGGGATCTGGTGCATAGGGGGTTGGACAGGGCATCCGCAAATCACTGGCATACCCCGTACTAAGGAGTCGATTGCTATCCACCGCATACTGATAACACCGCTTCCACCCCGGATGTTTGGGATCGGTTCCCTGGTGGGCCATTTCCAAAATGTTGCCCACCATATCATAGACATAGCTCTGGAGATACCGCCCCATTGCCTGTCCATCATGGGGATGGGGTCGGTTCATCCGCAGTGAATCGTCATGACCAATGGAGATCGGTTCTCGACTACCATCAGGCTTCTGCCCTAAATGTTCTCGTCCCGTTGCGGTAATTAACCGATAAATCGGGTCATAGGTGTAGTCTGCACAGGCTTTTACCACCTGATTACGGAAATAAATCTCTTGCTGCGCGGCATCATGAATTGTGGTGATATTGCCGACTGGGTCATAGGTATACTGCAAATCTTGCAATACCTTCGGGTTGGTTTTTCGAGTGGTTTTCAGTTGAGTTAACCGGAAGGTTTTGAGGTCATAGTGGTATTCGGTTTGCGCTACGGTTGGTTTGCCATCGGCATCGCGATCGCCATACTCAATTAACACCCGTTGACCCTTCTCGTTGTAATCAATATTGCTGACAAAGTGAGTGACCGTTTCTTCACCGCGTAGATTTGCCTCCAATCGTTCCAGCAAATTCGCTTCGTTGTAGATCGGGCGAATCTCACTGCGATCGGGTGTCGTCATCCTTATCGGGCGATTCAGCGCATCATAGGTTGTGTTGGAGGTAAAAACCTCACTTTCAAGCAGCGGAACCAGTTTTCGCTTAATCGTCTCAAGATCCAGAGGACGGTCAGAGTATGCAGAATACAGGTGGAAAGATATTCCCATCCAATCCATCGTTTTCCGATAGGTGCGACTCAACTGCCGCTGACTATCCTGCAAATTGCCCTTAAAGTCGTATTGTTGATTTGTCACCACCCCGGCTGCATCATAGACCTGATACACCTTACCCTTCAGGTTCCGCTGCGCGGCTTGTGGATGTCTCTCTCCATACACCGTGCATTCCGCCAAAATTCCCGACTGGTTTGCCGATCGCACAAACAGTTGGGTCGGTCGCTGCAAGGCATCATAGGTCATTGACACCGTAAAGCCTCGACTATTCCAGGTACGGATGGGTTTACCTGCCACATTGGTCAACGTCCACCGTTCTCCAGCATCCCCACTGTAGGAATAGAGATTATGGCTCAACAGATCAAACGCCCGTCCAATTAGCACAGGTTTACCCTGAGTATCCTTCACGGGTTTCCCCTGGCTATCTCGCTGGGGGATGCCATAGATCATCACCGGATTATTTCGGGCATCGGTAATGACCCATTGATTGCCCTCAATATCCAGGTCGATGTGAGTCGGATATTTCTGGTCGTCTCCGTTGTCTGCGATCGTCAGAAACGGTCGTCCCAACGTGTCGAGATGGGCGATCGCCGGTGTATCGGCATGGTTGGCGGCTTTCTCTGCGGCTCGTTTTTCCGCTGTTCCCAACGCTCCATCAATCCGCTGCTGATACCAGATGGGTAAATAGGTGTGTCTGGGTAAACGCTCTTTCCCCTTATCGTCTATGAAAAACCCTTTGATATCCTCATCTGTACTGGGATTATGCATCACCGTATCATTCACATCCCAGGTTGCTTGCTGCCATGCATCAAATACAACCTTTTCATAAGTGCAATTTGGATGCAGCGTCGCGACTACCCGATCCAATGGGTCATAGAACAGAATTGATGTGACACCCCACTCCACCAGATCAGATTCCATTTCGTAGTGGTGAGTGCTGCTAAAGAAGGGCTCAAACTGTTTAACAGGTTTTCCCTTATTGTTGTAAACCTTACTGCCCGTTCCAACCCAACGAGGATCAACATGGCCCAACTTCAACCTGCCATTTTCCCAAATCAGTTGACCATTCGCGTCTCGTAATGGGGCATCGCCCGACTCTGCCTGAATTTTGGTTTGCACCTCTCGCCCAAACCCATCTGAATAAACAAAACTCACCTGGATTTCATGCAGTTCAAGAGATTGCTCCTGCAAATCGCTGTGATGTTTTGTGCGGGCGATCGCCGCCGCACTGGCAGGGAGATGTTCGAGATCGTAGATAAAGCGCGTGGTTGCTGTGCCTAGATGCTGAATCGCCTGCGATCGCGGATCATCCGTTGCGAAAAATGCTGCAATTTCATCCGACGTAAGATCCGCATTAAAACGCTCAAAGGAATCGCCCAGGGACTCCGTTTCCTTGCCCATGACGGCTGTTCCAACCACCATCCCCAGGGCATCAAACACAACTTGCGATCGGTTGCCATTTGGATCAGTCACCTGCCGAGGCTGCAACACCCGATAATCATTTGCAATTTGAATCTGGTTGCCAATGGGGTCAGTAGTCTGGATTGCTAATAGATGGAAATCATCGTAGGTAACGGTATAGAGTCCCCCAAAGGGATCTTTCGTTTGAATCGGCAGATAGAAAGCATCAGAATCAAACGCTTGCCGTCCTGAAGGAATCCACCACAGCCCATCCTGTTCAATGTATTTTCCCTCCTTTCGCAGCAATGCTTGCAGGTCGCTCAGTCCAATCTTGTTGCCATTCGTTGCCCCATAGACCTGTGCCAACAGCTCCGGTGTGAACGCCAACTTAAAACTTTCACAGGGCAATGCTAAGGAATCCACGTCACCCAACGGCAACGGCTTCGGATCAGTTGTCTTCGCAGTCTGATTTGCCCGGTAGCGCGATCGAACCCGTTCAATCAGCCGTTTCTGCACTCCAGCACTGGCAAACGCTTCGTAGGGAATCTCAACGGCTGCGGCTAGATGACTGCGAATGAAGTCCAGCGTTAAGGGAACAAAGGTAGATGATTGAGGAGCTTCAATCCCTGTAATCTCATAGGTGCAGGTTTCAATTGGAACCCCAATGCGATACCAGTTAGAGACATTGGCTTTATTTGTCACCCAATTTTCCGTGTAGGTGGCTAAGGTCTTAGCCTGTTCGGGATAGGCAGGGATGCGGCGGGGATAGGCGATCTCCACGGACTTCCGCACATTACCGAACCCATCTACTTCCAACGTCATCTGATGAGCTACCCGTGGGTCTTCCGGATGACGCTCATAGTGGTAGGTCAGACTCTCTTGCGGGTGGACAAAGAATACTCCATATTGCCCATCCTGCCGGGGCTGGAGTTGCCGAATCTCATAGTTCGATTCCGCCACCGTGTAGGGATGTTCAGCCTCGCCTGTCCTATCCAGGGCATAGACCTCCTGCCGCAATATACTCCCTTTCAATGCTCGGCAGGCTTCCCGCTCTTCCTGAACCGTTAACGGATGCGGGAGCCTGATCGTCCGAGTCTCCTCGGTTCCATCTGGCAACCGTTCTGTAACAGTTGTTGTTAGACCATCAGGCAACACTGTATCTGGCAATAGCATTGCCTTAAATTCCGCTTCAATCCGTTTACGCTCAGCCTCAGTAGCCTCTTCTGGAACTCGATGTCGGTGCTCCCGGTAGTATTCCGTCTCTGCAAAGTACGTTGACAGATGCTCCCGATCAATAAATGCCCCCGTATGGAACCAGGTCTTAGTTTGTACTGGCGGCACATGGAAACTCTCCTCGTCATTGGTTCCTGCTGCAAACAAATTCCCCTTTGCCAATTCCGCGTAAGCTTCCGTATCCCACTGCTCCACCATCCCAAAGCCGCAAAACTCCCGCTCCTCGCCATCAAAGTAGCCATGATGATAGGCATAGCGCGTCACAAACCGATTGCCGCTGATCTGGTCGTAGGTTTCCACCCGCTCTACTACATGCACCGGAAAGGGTAAACGAGTGATCCAGGGTTTACCATCGCGCTTATCCCGCAAGTAAAATTTCGTTGAGGGTGCATACTGCACAATGGTTTCAGCACCTAGATTATTCCGGGTTTGAATCAGCAGATGGGGCTTTTGCTCACCCATTAAACTGACATAGCGCATCTGCTGACCAACATCTCCGGGCAATGGCGATGACCAGACCAGACAAGCCGTACCATTTCCCCGCAAATCAACTGCCATGATGCTGGCTAAGCTGTCAACGGGAGGAAAACTCTGTAGAAGCTGTGCTGCGCTCCAGCCGTTGCCCGATTGATTGAAATAGAGCTGGACTCCATCCTGATGCAGATAAATAATATCTGTCGTCCCAGAACCATCAATGTCTGCCAAACGAATTCGCTTCTGGTCAAACTGGTCTGGGTAATCGAAATGGGGTGCGTTATCCATCGTGACCTTTGCCCCAAACTGTCCATAGCCCAGATTGGGCCAGTAGCAGACTTCTCCATTGCGAATCCGCACCAAATCAGTCAACCCATCGCCGCTCAAATCAGCCAGATAAATTGATTGACTGCCATCGGCAAACACCAGTCGCGGACCCTTCTCCTCATCAAGGGCTTGAGCCACCCGCTGTGCGGCCCCAAACCCCTCCTCCGCCAAAGAAGGATGCCAAACCAATGCATCCTGCTCCGTAATCAACACATCGGCATGACCGTCCCCATCCAGATCCACAAACTTGAGATTGGGATCTCCCATGTCGCGATTGAGCCGTGAGGTAAAAGGACGAAACGGCTGCCATCCCTCCTGTCCATCATGCTCGTACAGCCCCGGCATGGAACCATCCATCACCACCAGGTCAGGTTGCCCATCCCCTGCCAAGTCCATAAACTGAGCCTGCCCACCAGACACAGACAGATTAGGTTTACTGATCACTAGCTCAACTGGCGCAAACTCAACTGGCTGTTGACTGATGGGACTGAGATTACGCTTGTAGAACCAACTTCCCGCCTGTTCAGTCAAAATGCCCGGAATGCCCTCGCCATGCAGGTCAGTCCATTGATAGGCCGATCCATCTAATCCGATCGGTAAATTCTCCAGGCTGCCCCGATCGACCTCCCGCACCGTCGGATCAATTTCGGGTTCACTATAGGTAAATTCCAACGACGGGAGTGATTTTGGGAGGTAATCCCCCTCTGGTTTACGCTTGTAGCCCGTCTGGGTAACAGCAATCAGCTTGGAATAAATGGGATTCTGAACAGGGGTAGGTTGGTTTTCATGGGAATAGGTGAAATCAGTCGATCGCACCAGACAATTTTGTCCCACCCCTGGCTCATCGGGAAAATGGTGGAACATCAGTACGCGCTGGCAAAGGCGAGTAGTGCGTACCTCAAACCCCGCGCGGTAGGTCGAAAAGGGATCGTTGCGATAGTCCCAATCCCCTGAATCCTTTGGTGTTGGCACTGTGGCATGATGCTCACCATAGTCGAACACCACTTCAAACATCCAGCCCGCATTGTCAATTGCAGCCTGGGTGAGGAAATGGGGGCGCTGTCCAGTTGAATCTAGCAGTGGGATACGATTGCCGTAGCGAATATTCTTGAGATAGCGATTTGCGGTACGTTGTGTAGCGTTGCGATCGCCCCGGTTACGCTCATGGGCAAGGCTAAGATCCACACCCGCTCCATCCTCTGCTTTGTAGTGGTAGAGAATGGCATTTCCCTTATCATCACGGGTTTCACAGATGAGCCAACTAAAGATGCGGCGGGGATTTGCTGGATCAAAAATACGGGAGTTTTGATCCTTACCGTACAGCGTAAGAATGTTGTCCTTGGAAAAGGAACACCAATGAACATCGTTGGGATCAGCTACATTAGTCCAACATTCAATGCGAGCAAACAGCCCTTCAATACGCGGTCGATAGCGTTTGATCACATAGGTCTTATCGCCTACAGTGCGATTGATCGGGCTTTCGAGTATCCACTCTCCCTGAGCATTTTTAACCAGAACCGGAACCAAATCTTCTGCACCTGAGAGGATGAAAACATCCGACTCTGTGGCATCCTCATAACGCGGTAAGCCTTTATCTGTTTTGCGGGTAATCGACGGGAGTGATAAATTCCAGCCAAACCCAAATGGTCCATTACCTGCACCAGAGTCGTAGGACAGAGAAAGTTGGGGAGCAAACCCAGAACGCCCAGGACTGGCGGCGATCGGGACTGTCATGGAGCCTGTCCCTGTAACGGGGTTAGCCGCAAACTTCTCTCCCATCCCTTTGATGGCTCCACCCCCTTTGGGTAGAGACACCGCCACAGGAGGTGAATAATAGCTTTTGCTCGAATCAGAGACTTGACTACCGTCCGGACTGTCCGAGAGGGTTGGCATAAACTAACTCCCACAGCTAATTAACTAGGTCGCGCCTTCCTGCACGTAAAGTAGGCGTCAAACTAATGGGGAGATGCATCGCTACTTAAACTACTTAAAATCTATGTTGTTATAAAGAGATGGAGGAAACTTTTTATCTAAATTTAACTTTTAGAGAGGAAAAATGAAAATATTAGAGTTGCTGGGTAATAAGCTCAGAAATCCTTGAAATCTAGCCAGTGTGAGCGTTTTAGCTATCTTCCTCGTTATTTTCCCAACAGGTCTATTCCTAAAGCTTAACTGTGCTCTCTTTACAGAGCGATCGCCGCTGAAGGCGCATCCTGTTTCCAGTCGCCTATCCCTAAACCAGACAGTTTTGCCTATTTTAAGGTTTTGGAGTGTGTGCTTACCAGCATGGCTGGCCTCTTAGCACATCTGAATATCAAGAGCCTTCAGAAATTGAAAAGAGTGAGAATTCTAAAAAGCTTGATGTCTAGAAGCTTTAGGCTTTTTAGAAAAACTTCATTGATTGAAAATCGCGCCACTTTACCTGCTCAGTCACACTAGAGATTACAGTAGCTTAGACCATTTTGCGACGCCCCACCGACCAAAGTGAATCGTATGGGCAATCATCCAATTGTCTAAGCATTCAGCCAACCACTCAACGTCTTTTCGGAAGGTAGCTTCATAGTGTCTCAAGATGGCTGAAAACCGTTGAGCCAGCTTATCTTTGATATATTTCAAGTTAGATTTGACGCTACAGCAGATCAATACGATTTTAAGTAGAAATCCGATCGTGAAGGTTGCTCCTAAGTTGCCGTGAAGATCAAGAAACATACTGTGCTTGTGAGCCTGGGTAGGATCTGCAAGTAGGGTAGCAATCAATTGATCACAGGTTTGAATTAATAACTGTCCTGTCGGTTGAACATCATCACTTTCAGGCAGAATGTGTTTCAGTTGTTCCTGTAGCCAATCATTAAAGGAGTGGTTGCCATAATTTGGTTTACAAGAGTATTTAATAGAATCTGTTAAATAGGTATGGATCTCTTGTTTGAGGAATCTAAAAGACTGAGATTGTCCGGCTTTCACTAGAAATTGCTGGGATGCGTCCTGATAGTTAGAGCCTCCTTCAGATTTACCTGCAAATTGTGCGATCGCGAGCTTTAAATCTTGATCACTGAGCAAAGTGGGATTTTTAACTTCGGCTGTATTCGTTGTTTGAAATAAGCCAGGAGCGTAATGCCAGAGGCAATTCTCAAATTTCTGCTCCATTTCCATTTGTCTGCGCCTAACGGCATGATGCCCTAACTCACCACTATTTCCATCCAGTAGAAAGTAGCGATACAAAAACGGATATCGATAAATCAAATTCTCCATCCGTTCGGAGGCTTTATCATGATTAGGCAGCTTCTCTGATTTGTTACTCTCTTTTGCAACCTGGGCATAGCGTTCTAAGGTTTGATATTGGGGTGTTTGGGTAAATTGATGAATCAGATATCTGAGCTTCTGTGTATTGACTAAAGTGCTGGAGACAACAGGTGGAGGGTCTCTAAATAAATTGACTAAATCTTCGGTTGCCCAGGTGAATTCTGATTTTGACCACCAATGATTAATCAGGATATAGCAGCATCGATTCAGGAAATTGGTGAACTCAGTCTCTGCCCACTCTGAGTTGACAATCTGGTTTAACGCATACAAAACTTCAGATTCAGGGCAACTAATTCCTTCAATCAACAGATGTTGAAAGGACTGAACGGATATTTCTACATCTGAATTTCGCAGCTTGAGTAAGTAATTACAGATCAGTTCTGCATCTGTTTTAAACTTCAGGCTGGGATAGTCGTTCGGTAGCATGAATAACACCCTTAAGAACTTGCAGTCAGAAGTGTGAGTCAGCGATCGTAAAGGCTCAGGCTAAATACCCCGATCATTGAGAAAGATGCCTGCTCTAAGTTATCAGTTGTCATGTCCAGAGTGTACTCTTAACGAAGGACAAGTCTGCATGACGACAACGGCTGGCAAGGCATCTTTTAAGCGTTATTGGAATAGTGAGCGATGCTGATCGCTAGAGAATTCCTCTATACCTTTAACCCAATTAGCAGCCATCGAACCCAACTAGCGATCCCCGATATACCCCAAACTCAGGAATCCTATAAATGAGCTGCTACGTACTTTCCTACGATCGTTGGCAGCAAATAGGTGCTGTTTCCTTCAATCAATCCCCGCCGACGTAAAGATGACAGGACTTCAGATAATTCCTGCTCAGACAGTGATGGGGCGATTGTTTGTAGTACCTCGAATGTAATGGGTTGATGGCTATCTGTCAAGCAACGAATAATCATGTGTTCGGCGGCTGACAGGCGATCGAATAAGGGTGATAACAGAGCCTGAATATCGCCAAACTGATCTGGGCTGTGTTTAACGTTTTCGACAAACTTGGCAATATCGCCACCAAATAGATGTTGAATGCGGCTGGCTGTTCTGCTTAAGACTAAGGGATTGCCGCCGTAGTAGTTGATCAGTCGGTTCCAATCGCTTTCCGATCCCCAAAACTTGCCTTTGCAGGCAACAAAATCTCGCCCAGAGATCTCGCCTAACCCTTTCAACCGCTCTGACCGAACCCGAGTCGGCAGTTCAAATTCCATTTCTTCAATAGCTTTGCAATTCTCTTGACTGGTGAGAATCAGACAGCTTTGTTGAATGGTGGTCATTCGTCCCACTTGATATAACAACTCACCATAGGCTTCGTAGCCTTGTTGGTAACAGCCCTGATAACTACCGCCCTGCAAGACAGACTCCAGACCGTCCAATACAATCAGGCAACGGTATCGGGTCATGTATTCCAGCAATTGAGAGAGGTCAAATCGATGCTCTGGCTGACTGGTAATACAGAGGATGAGGTTTTCCAGCAGTTCTGGCAAAGAGGGAGGACGATTTTTCAGTTCCCAGTTATTCAGCGATCGCCAGATCACAATATCAAACTGTTCTTGCACCTGCCGTGCCAACTTGACCGCCAGAGTTGTTTTTCCAACACCAGGAATGCCAAACACCATTAACAGACGACACCCACCGATCATCCAATCTTCTAATCGTTCTAATTCGGTTTCGCGTCCTAGAAATGACGAAATATCAGGTGATGCTGCCCAGCGGGTACTCCAACTGGTGCGAGGATTGTGGTTGGGAGCTAAGTTGCCGAATCTGCCATTGGCTACATCAGGTTCTAGTTGCTTTTGCGACTGGGAGGAATGTTCGGTTGTCGATCGCAGCTCGAATGGAATTTCCCGTTGCCCCTTCCACCGTCGCTCTAAAGCAAACCGGAAATTCCGCTTACTGACATCTTCTTGCAGCGCCTGAGATAGCAGCTTCCATAAGGCAGGCCCTGCATCTTGTTTCAGGTACTTGGCTGAATAATCATACGCTGCCGCAATGTCCTCATAGGTATGCCCTTGGAGCGCACCTATGAGAATCACTCGCTGTATATCCGTTAGATGGTTACCTGTCGTTGAAACAATAGCCTCATCGGCAACATTGAGCGCTTCATCTGCACCAAACGATTCCCCGTAATTCATAGATTGCGAGGTAGTAGAACACCCTGGTTAAACTTTTTCCATAGTTTAACTGAGTTTTTCTCGATTTTTACCTGAACATTTCTGAACTTGACCTGAATATTCCTGAACTTTTCTGATCTTTGCTACTTCAGGCTGAATGCGATCGCTCAGCAGGCTTACCGTCATAGACAACCAACCAGCCTGTGATCTGTATAGGAGGCAACCCCTCCCAATGCACGATGAATCAAGCAGTTTGACGATCACTACAACTACGGTGCTTCTGATTCTGACCCTAAATCTGATATCACCTAACTTTTCCTGATCATTTCGGCTGAATTTGAGCAATCACAACCCCTGAATAAATCCGTATCGCACTTTTTTACCTGATACGACAAAGTAAATTCAGCAGCTTTTTCATCCCAAGTACTGAATAACGAAGCTGTGACCTAAGCGCCTTACAGCATCTCAACAAGAAATGCTCTCTTTTTTACATTTTTACGGAGTTACTCAATGTCTAGTGAATCTCGCTCATTAACGTTACGTGCTTGGCTCGAAACTTTAGCTACAGCTTGCATACTTGTTTTGATTACTAACTGGACAACAATTCAAGCTAATCAAACTAAGAACAATCAACTTCAGTTAAGAGATCAAGCAACTAGTAACATTCAGTTAAGAGATCAAGCAACTAGTAACATTTCCGCTAACCAAGACATAGGTACATCAATTCTTACTGTAACTCTTCAAGTAGGAATTCCTATAGCGACAGTACTAACATTAGCAGTACAGATTCAAAGGATTGCTGAGCTTCTCAGTGATGACCTAAAGGTTAAGAACAAGGATCTACAGACAAAAAATGAAACATTAGTTGATGTAGTGTTAGTTTTATCTCAAGAGTCAAAGATACTTGGTTCTTTACTAGAGAAGATTGCAGAAGCAAGCCCAGAAATAAAAAAGGCATTTATAGAAGCAAAATTATATGAAAAAATTGAAAATTTGTATTTAAGAGCAAAAGAAATAGATAATATGATTTCAATTGAGAGAGAGGCAGGGAGATGGTTGACCAAAAGAAAAAATAGCCTTATCAAATTAGGTCTTAAGACAGCGAAAGGAGAACGGAAATTAGTAAAAGAAGATGAAATGAGAGTTTTTGAAGATTTAGAAAGATGTTTAGAAGTAGTAATTAGATGCATTAAAGCAGGAATTCCTATAAATAAGCTTAACTTCAAAAAGTCTGATCTATTGAAATCACAAAAAAAAGATTTTTGTACAGATGCAATTGAATATATTAATACGGAGATTGAAGAACAAAAAAATCAGGGTGAACTAACTAATAACGTTGCTGAAATGATTCAGACTTCTCTTAATTCCCTGTTAAAAAAACTACGTGATTAAAAGGCTTATATATACCGAGATTGACATAGTTAAAGCATCAGAGCTTCAGTCCGTATGAATTATAGGGGGTAAGCATACTACTTGTTTGATTTAGCTAGGACAAATAGTCTCGCTTACCCCCTAGAAAAATTGTGAAATTTCAACTTTTACCTATACCAAACTTTTCTTTCAACTGCTCAAACCAATTATTTTCGCTATCAGATTGTAGAATAAAACTCTCAATGCTTCTTACCTTATCTTCCTCAAGTTTATTCAGTTTTTCACCAACCTTTTCAAAATTATCTCCTGTTTCTTCAAGCAATTTAATCGCCTCCGAAAAATCGTTTTTTGAAGATTTTTCCTGAAAATTTACCAATATCCTTTTGAGCGAAGATGAGATTTCTTTACCTTGCTCAACTAACTTTTTTACAGCTTCAAAAGAGCTATCCATCTAAGCCTCCTTACCAGCAATATGGCTTTTAAGTATCTAAACTCAGCTCAATATTAACATCAGTTTAGTTCTGGTGTACTAGTCGAACCTTAAATCTACATCTTTCTTAGCAATTTTTATCTAAGGTTCTATACATATGAAATCCTCAAAACTACTGCGCCTATCACAATCAAAAAATGATAGCTATGACAAGTCTATTGTTTTTAAATGGGCATCGAAAGCGTTTAAGTATTATCTGCTGATGCTGTTTGGTTGTGCAGTCAGTTTTGTGTTGGCAGGGATTTTAGGGGTTTTGCCAATGATTGAGCCATCACTGCCAGCCGTTGGTGGATTACTGTGGCGATCGGCGATGATCATTCTGTGTTTTGGCGCGATCGCAGTTGTCTTTGAATCTATTCGCCAATAAAACTAGCTAAAAAATGCTTGCGATCGTCTCACTCTAGGCAGCAAGAGCTCTATGCATCAACAGTTATAGTCGATCACGAATTCTGCGCAGCTCATTTGCAGAGCAATGCGGAAGGGCAATTTCAGAGATAGCCGATCGTCTGCTACTGGCTCGCGATCGCAAATCTAACGCAGCCGGAAACCCTTTTGCATCAATAGTTTCAGCGGCTAAAATTCTGCGCAACTCATTTGCAAGCGTCCAAAAAGGGCAATTTTCACCTGAAGAATTATCTCGGCTTGCAGAGAATAATTCTGCGCAGGTCATTTGCTCTTAGGGTTAGTATGGATGTAAAAGTTCTAGAAAGGCTGAAGTTGCTGCTATGCAAGGATTTTAGGCTTCATGAAGAACCGCAAGTCATTTGCAAATTGCGCAATATAATGTGCTCAGTCACACTGTTGTTTGTTTAAGCGGATAGAAGCTGCATCTGGCAACAGTTTTGGAGAACAGAAAATCTGCATCACTAATTTGCTCATTATTTCAGGTGCAAATTTTGGCAGGAAACATTCATAGGCAGTATCAATTACAAATTTAAAGTAGCTTGGCATCTGAAAGGGTTACCCAGCAACAGTTTCAAGTACCAGAAAATCTGCGCCAATAATTTGCCCATTATTTTAGGTGCAAATTTTCACCTCAATGATTTTAGATTGCAAGAATAATAATTATGCGCCAATAATTTGCTCATTACACTTTTGAAGCCGAAATCGAGCTAAAACGCTAAAAGCCTTGCTAGAATGAGCTTTTAGAATTTATAGGGTTGCGCCACTAATTTGCTAATCGCGCCATATTATGCGCTCACCCACAAAGGATGGTGTGATTATTTTGCCTGGATCAATGGTGGAACCCATACGATTGGACTAACACCGACAGGTCGAGCCACGGTTATTGCATTATGGCAATACCTGTCTAGGTGAGCTAATGTACTATATCGAGTCTAGAGCATATCAGAGGTTGTGACGAGAGAAAATAAACTTCAACCTACTTTCCGCACTTTAAGTGTCACGCTCAAACATTTAACGCTAAAAGCTTTGACAGGTAAGGGATCTGAGATTTTTAGTTTAAGTGAACCATTTATGCCTTATTGAGAACCACCTTGCATTATTGAGATAACTCTCTGTTCGTAACTTTTGGAGATCCGATTGCTTCGTTGCAATATTCGATGTTCTAGTTAGAAGTGCGGAATGTCGGTTCAACGATCGCCAACTTTGCGAGAACTTCCTCTGGAGAGGCGTTATCACCCAGGGAAAGGGACTGTCCCAGGCGCTGAATCAGGGCTTGAACTACGGGGGGTGGATCGGCGTTGTCAGATTGCTGCAAGGATGCCAGCAACGTGGACAGGGCTTCTTCATCCAGGGAATCGATGACCTGCGACACTGCCTTCACGGTGTCTGGATGGAGCGATCGAGGGGGATGAGTCTGCTGCACATCCGCTATCTGCCAAACTAACTACACTATTGCCAGAATTCCATCAAAGTCGTGATACAGCTCTTCCCGATAGCAAAACCGCAGTGGAATTTGATTCCAGAATAGATAAAGTATTCTTCTGCCCGAAACAAATCAAGAAAAACTTCTTTTACCTGTTCAAAGGCAGGAAAAAAACTGAATTGATCTTAGGATGACCAAGTTGGATGGTGAATGTCATACATTAACCGATGGAAATTTCCTTAGCTCTACCTCGATTGCTAATTGGCGAAAAACTGCTTTCGTGTTTTTTGCAGCAGGTGCAATAGCAATCACTCTTTAGATCAATTGGCACAGAAGCTTTTGAACTCAAATCCTCAGTCACTCAGTGGCTTAAATTTATAACCTCTTGGTCCTGCACCCAGAAATCCTCCAGTACGCGGATCGATTCGAGGTTGAACTCGGAACGATTGAGTAGATGGCAGGTTCATTCCATGTCTGTAAATGCCAGCAGAACGGCTCTCGACGATACCTCCATTACGAGAGAGTAGAGGGTATCCAGCGGATTGATTGGGTGTCAGTGGTGCTCCAGGCGAAATCTTACTTTCAAAAGCAATCAATTGACCTCCCGCTCTGCTGTTACCCAAATGATCCACTATGAAGTAAAAATCAGCAGGTTGCCCATTATCAAGAATGGGGCGAATACGTACTTGGTCCGCTACATTATTGAAGCTCTGGTCAAGCATACGACGGGTCTCAATTTCACTTGCTCTACCAAATACGCCGCTTTCTTCAAGTCGCTCGGTACGGCGTGTCCAACCAGGCTGATCGGGGCGGAGACCAGGCTCCGGACGTCTGCTAGGTATGCCTCTGTTTTCCAAACTTGCTCGTGAACCAGCAATATCGATTTGCCGATCAAGTCTTTGATTAAGTCCAGCAATGCCGTCGTAGACATCATCATACCTGGCTAGGAAGCCATCAATATCATCTGCCCCCCGCAAACCGAGATCTTCCCAGTCCAGCCCATAAGCTTCCATGTCGTCCGCAATCTCATCAAGTACAGACTGTTGATGCTCATCAAGGGTATGCCTCCGAGGCGAAGGCTCAAGATCTCTAACTTCATCTCGGATTTTGGGTGGAAGGCTAGAATCTGTAATACCACACTCTTCAGCGGAGAATCGGCACCAACCCCTGCCGTCCCGTCTTCTTCTATAGGTATGTCCGTTGGCTTCAATTTCAATATCGTAATCGTCAAAATGTTCCGAATCAGGTCCGACCTGACGGGGGCGATTTTGTCCTGCTTCCTGCATTTCTGCCCGAAATTCGGCATCGTCCATATCCTGGACTCGCTTACTGCGTGCCTCATCTAAATGGGATTGATGCCGCGCTCTTGTCTCTGGCGTATCCAAATCAACATCCATCTCACCGGGATGACGACGGCGGAACAGACTTTGGAGACGTTCTTTGAACTGAAGTAAACCTTGCCGTCCACCGCTGAAAAGCCTGCGCGCCCCTCTAACAAAGCGTCCCGGTGCAGCAGCGACGGCAGCGGCTCCTTCCCGCACACCCTGGACGGTCTGACGCGCCCATTGTCCGGGAGATCGCGGTACATGGCTGAAAAAATCACCCGATCGGAGGCTGGGTCCCATTTTGACTGCACCCACCCCTTCAACCACTGCCATTGCACCCTGGAAGCCATCGCTGGCGTTTTGCTGCATCTGCTCAGTATTGCCAAACAGTTCCCGTGCGGTTTCGGCAGTCCCTGCATCGTGTAGATTTTTGATGTAGGCGAGGTAATTGAAATAGACCGCTAAGCTGCCCGCAATAATAGCACCCCAACCGGCATAGGTCATGACTGTGCCCATCCAGGCGATGACAGGTCCGGTAACAGGTGTAAGGAAGCCCCAGGAGAAAATAGTGAGGGCAACCATTAAAGCCGTAATAATCGCGGCAATACCCAGGATAGAGGAGAAGACCGTTGCCAGTCCGGTGGAAATATCGGCAGCGATTTGCAGTAAATTGCCTAAAGGATCGCGCTGCCAGGCTTCCCAATTGCCGATATTGGCGAGTCCAGTAAGTGTCTTACCGAAGCCCTGAATCACCCCTTGCATTGCCGTCGCAGGGTTGATCATGCCTTTCAGCATGTCTTCACCCATTTGCAAAACGTTGATATTGGCAATGTCGTCAGTAATAGATTGAGCCACCAGGCGATTTGCCAGCATTTGCTGCTGTTCTTCCGTCAGGTGGTTCATGTTCTGGTCAGCAACATTGAGCACACCATCCACTCGCTCAATACGGCGGTTTTCCACCTCTTGTATCTGTTCCTGACGCGGATCGGCTGCCTGCTCGCCTAAGCCAAGAGTTTGGGTTGCACTTTGTCCAAAGGCTTCCGCTGTTGCATCATCAACAAAAGCACTTGCAACGGTGCCAAACACTGCCTCGCTGGCAGATCCCTGAGCCCGCATCAGTGATTGGCTGGCTTCACTGGTATCAACCTGAATGCGCTGTCCTTCAGCCTCTTCAACACCCTGCTCAGGGGTACGAGCCGCCATACGCTCCAATGCTGCCAGCAGCCTATCTCGATGGTTCTGATCCAGTTCAGCAATATACTGTTCCTGCTCTGCATCACTCATACCTGCCAGTTCAACCAGTTCCTGTTCTTCTGGTGAAAGTTCAGGTGGAGGTTCCTGTTCAGACTGCTCTTGCAACCGTTGTTCAGCCTCTTCGCGGCTTTCGATCGCCGCCATACGACTCAGGTACTCATCCTGGAGTGAATTCAGTTCATCTTCCATGACGATCGAAGCGGCAACCAGTTCATCTCCTGACTCGGCAGAGCGACGAGCAAAACTGCGGATCAGAGCGGGACCCGATTCAACCGCTTCAATTTGCGACTGGCTAGCTGCATTGGCTGCATGCATTTCATCAATGCGAGCATCCGTCTGGGTAATAATTTCTTCAGTTTCAGTAATTTGAGCTTCTGACGCCTGGTTTTGTTCAGCAGCCATTTCTGCATCTTGCTGATACTGGCGAGCACGCGCTCCGGTTTGCTGAATGGCTTCATCCATTGACTCGGCACCCGTAGCAGCATCCTGCATATCCCCGCTTTGCTCTTCGGCATCGGCGCGGGCATCAGGATCATCGGGAATTTCGCCCTCGCTGCGATCGGCAGTACTGCGGGCTTCCCCAGCCAGCTCACCCGATTCTGCCTGTCCGGCATCGGCTTGAGCAGCTAGACCAGGGGCAGCATCTGCAACAAACTGCTGTCGTTCAACACTTTCGCTCAGCACTTTATGGGATTGTTGAGCAATTTCCTGCCGCTCAGCATTGTGTTCCTCTATTGTGTCAGTCCCCGTTTCGGCATTTGCCAGGTCTTCCCGTTGCCGCTCTATAACGGCATCCTGACCATAGGAACCAATTTCTTGCTCGGCAGCAGACAGCTTCATCTCATACCCTTTCTGGCGCAGCATTTCGCCGACATAGCCGAGTCCACGCACCTGGGTATCGATCTCACTATTACGGGGGAGAGGTTCTCCAGCACTGTCCACGGGTGCTTCGATAGGAGGATGCTCGAAGGGTTGCGGTTGTTCTGGAATCTGAACTGCAAAGGCTTGTTGCTCCGCAGCCTGAGCCCGTTGAGCCGCAGCTTCAGCATCGGAAAGCTCCCTGCTTTCTTCTTCCGTAGCTCCAGCCTCTTCTTCGCTGGCTTCTGGCGGTTGATCCTGTACCTGTTGATCAATTTGTGTCTGTTGAGTTTCGGTTTGTTCTCGGGCAATCGCACCCCGGTCTACCGAAGGTCGAGATTCACCCGAACTGGAAATTTCACTGGACTCCTGCCGGACTTCTTCCCGGTCTGGATTTCGAGCTTCCTCCCGTTCCTCTTCACTCAAATCATCCCGGTCTTGAACCCTGGAATCAGTGTTGATTTTTTCTCGCATTCGGCTTTCAACTTCGGTACCATCTTCCGGTCGTTCCGCTTCTGAGGGAAGTTCGGCCGTCTGTTCCGGGGGGACAAATCGCTGAATTCTGTCCCCGATCGCGCCTTGCTGAATCGCATGAACTGTTTCGTGTACGAGCAGGAATTGCCCCTTCTGCGAATCGGGTTGATACTCACCGGAGTTAAAGTAAATATCGTTGCGATGGGTAAATGCCCGCGATCGCAACTGCTGATTCATCTGAGCAGAGGTGCCATCGATGTGAATCCGGATCTGGCTTAAGTCTCGACCCAGTTGTCGTTCCATGTGAGATCGAACTGGAGGAGCGAGGGGCTGTCCATTGCCCTGGCTGGTGTCCAAATTCTTCTTCAGAGCAATGCGGGATTGATTAGCCGATTGTTGCTGTTGAGCTGAACCCCCTGCCATCGGTGAATCACCCGCTACGATCGCCTTGGATTGTAAAGTGGGCGGTTCTTCATCCGTGATAGAAGGTGGTTGAATGTTCGGTAAGTTGACCTGGGCACTCCCCCCCTTACCTGCATCTGCTTCCTCTGCCTCAACAGCAACTTCGGGGACAGCCGTTGTCTCTTCTGGAAAACTAGCTTCCGTTACCGATGGTTGTTCTGCGTCTGGAACCAGCGGAAAAGTAAATTTAGGCTGAAGTTGGGGTGTTGTTCCACAGGTAGTGCATTGAGCCTGAATCTGCGGTGTAGCCGATGGAGGAGGCTGATTAACCACCTGCTCGGCGATGGCATCCGCCTGCCGCTCGTATATATCTCCTGGCTGTCCGATCGTCAGCTGAAATTGAACATCTGGATCTTCCTCTGTAGGAGAGATCTGCTCAGAGACAGGCTTCAGTTGCACCTGGGAAGTATCCTTTTCCTCCTGCTCTTCTGCCTCCGCTGCACAGGTTTCGCACTTTCGTTGAATCGGCAACGTGCCTGTATTTTCTTCAACCTCTTCTTCTTCCGCTTGCTGTTGCAGAAGCGGAAGGCTTGAGCCAGAAATGCTCGCTCGCTGGAGAAACAGGGGCATACCTGCCGTGGCTCCGGCATCCAACTGGGGTGGCATTGGCACGGCGATCGGGTCGGTGGCGCTGTGAGTTGCAGCTTTTCTGGGTTCTGACTTTGAGGCAACAGCAGTTTCCACGTCCTTTCTCCTAAATCCGACCGAGCAACAGTTCCTCAACGGGCTACTCACAATTCCGATGCCATAGGCAAATCTCCTTCAGTTAATCACCAGCTTTCAGGGTGACTGGAAGTTGACGTCCGAGTTTGCGATATTCGGCAGTGAGTCCCTGAAGCACATCGTTGTAGTCGATCGGGCGATTTTCTGCCTGGGCGAAGACGGCAGCCGCCAGGACGGCATTGCGAATATGCCCGCCACAGAGGTCGGTGGTAGTGGCAATCTGGTTCAAATCTTTTGCAGTGAGAGTGTGGTGGCTACCCAGGTGAGACTGCCAGAGCGATCGGCGTTCCTGGGGACGGGGCAGGGGAAACTCGATCACCAGATCGAGGCGACGGGAGAAGGCGTTATCAAACCGGGTGCGACTGTTACTGGTCAGCAGGGTGATGCCATCGTAGGACTCGATCCGTTGCAGCAGGTAGTTGGTCTGGGCATTGGCGAAGCGATCGGTGGACTGTTGCACCTCCGTCCGTTTCCCAAACAGCGAATCCGCTTCATCGAACAACAGAATCACCTCTGCCTGTTCTGCCCGTGCCAGCAGTTGTGCCAGGTTCTTCTCCGTTTCACCGATATACTTGCTCACCACCGCTGCCAGATCTACCCGGTAGAGGGGCATACCCAGCCGGGTTGCCAGCCATCCCACTGCCAAGGTTTTTCCCGTGCCGGAGGGACCCACCAGCAGGGCACAGACACCGGGATGGTAGCGAGCCGTGGCAGAGGTTCCCAACCCCTGCACCAGTCCATCGCGGGAACGGCAGCGCAACAGCAGGTTATCCAGTTCTTCCCGCAGGGCTGGGGTGACGACCAGGGCATCATCGGGGATGGGTGCGGCAAGGGGCTGTGCCAGGGCATCCAGTCCGACACCTGCCCCCGTCCAGGCAGCCTGTACCACATCTGCGGCGATCGGTTGAGGATGGTGATTCAACCTGCTGTAATGCTGTGCCAGTCGTCCCAGTTGGGCAATCCGTCCACTGCCATGTCGGTGATAGCACGCCAGATCTGCCGCCAGGTCGGGATTCTCGACCGCCTGCTGCCAGAGCGTTTGCCGCTCCGATCGATCGGGGACAGGAATCACCCAGTTCAGAACATCTGCGCCCCCCATTTCGGGACTGCCATCGGGACCACAGAGGACCAGCATCGGACCCGAATAAAACGGCAGATGGGGTAGAATCTTCCGTTCGCCGGGAGCCAGATCCAGGCAAAAAACGGGTAGCAGGCGACGCAGCAGCAGCCAGGGACTCAGACCCGGAATCAGATCGGTTTCAATGAACAGCGGACGGCACTGGAGACACTGGGCGATCGCCGCCGCCACCGATCGTCCCTCTGCCAGTGAACCCGTCCGCAGGATCAGCAGGCGAGAAGCATGGTGCAGGCTTTCTGCCTGGTGTTGAGCGGTGGTCAGAAGCGAGGCAGGCAGGGGGACGGGGGGCACAGTGCCCAGTCCGATCGTCGTGCCTGCCCAGGTGCCATCCTCTCCTTCCAGGGCAGACCAGAGGTGTAATGGAATCCGCACCGATCGTTCCGGTAGGGGCGCTCCTTCCTGCATCAGTTGCAGCAGTCCACTATGCACTGCCACCCCGTTGATCAGGGAATGAATCGGACTCATCCCCGGTTCTGCTATAGCTGCCAGAGCTGTTGAGAGCAGGCTGAGGGTGGGACGGGAACCACCCAGAGGAGCCTGAATGCGTGCCAGTGCCCGCCCAACGATCGCATCAGCTTCCACTGCTGCTGCCAGTGCCACTGCCAGCAGTTCGATCGGCGTCAGCGACAGGTCAACTGCCAGTTGCAGCAGGGGTTGATCAATAGGGGACGGCTGTTCCAGATAGGTGGCAAAGCGGCGGTGCCAGCCCTGTTGTTGGGGATCGACCTGTTGCCGCTGGTGTTGCAGGAACTGAAGTTCGGGTTCACTGCTGCTGGCAGGAAGGTGCGCCGCGATCGCTGCCAGAGCAAAGGTTTTGAGGGTGATTGTCGGCGATCGCTCCTTCCCATTGGGCAATTCTGCCGCAACTGGAGTGCCATGATGCTGAGAGTTCGGAAGCGTATGTAGATTAGTGTTAGAACTCATCAGTCAAGCCTCCAGTAGAGTAATGGAACAGCACCACCCGTCCTAGCCAGGGCACCCAACCGGGATTGAGATCCAGACCTGCCCGCCGGATACGGATATCTGCCTGGTCAGGCTCAAACAGGAGATCGATGTGGGTTCGGGTGGCGAGAAGTTTTCCGGGTCGGTGGATCAGGGTGGGAAGTCCGATCCGGGCATAGCGACGACACCAGCGACGGATCAGGCTGCGCCCTGTCTCTTATACACATCT